>NZ_JBIAXS010000027.1:110675-129960 GCF_042896885.1 Streptomyces sp. NPDC001231 | reverse complement strand
CCAGCCCCGCACCCCGCCACCCCGTCGGCAAACACCCCCACAAACAAGACACCCCCCGACCTTGAAGGCCGAGGGGGAACCTTTAAATTCAAGCTCAGCCCCGCCGGTCCATGTACTCGTACACCGACCCGTCCGGGTGCAGGGCGATCAGGTTGCGGCCCACCGGTGTCGGGACCGGCCCGGCGACGATGTGCGCGCCGAGCTCGGTCAGCACCCGGTGGGCCTCGTCGACGTCCTCCACGGCTATCGTCGCCGTCACCTTGCGCAGCACCTCCAGCTGCGACTCGGGGCCGCTCATCAGCAGGAAGCAGCCGACCGCGGCCACCTGGACGCCGCCCTGTTCGAAGCGGAGAGCTCTGGCGCCCGCGAGACCCTCGTAGAACGGGACGGCGGTGTCCAGATCATTGACGCAGACGCGCAGGCTGGTTCCCAGAATCTCCATGCGCACGAGCGTAGTTGGGGGTGGCCGGGCAGGTGATCGTTTCACCGGATCGCCGCGACGCCCACCCCCTCCGCCACATCCCCGGACGGCGTTATGCGTACGCCCGTGCGGGTACTCGCGGTCCATGAAGGGCTTGGATCATCTGGAGCACTTGGACAAGCAACTGGTCGACGAACTGGCGCAGGTGGCGCGTGAGACGGTGCGCGACGAACTGCGCGAGCAGACCCGCAGGCGGCGTCGCACCGCCACGCTGTACGCCGCGTCCGGCGCCGTCGCCCTGTACGCGGGCGCGGCTCTCGCGGTCGCCGTGGGCCTGGCCCTCGCGATCGGGCTGCCCGGCTGGGCCGCCGCACTGATCACCGCGGCGATCCTGGGCGCGGCGGCCTACGCGCTGCGCGAGGCCGCCCGGCCGTCGGCGGCGCGGCCCGGCCCGGGCCGCGCCGCGGACCTCGCGGCCGGGCACGACTCGGGCGCTCCGCCCGCGGGCGGCACCGGTGGGGCTGCGGGTGCGGCCGGTGGCACGGCAGGCAGGGCGGCGGGTGCGGCGCACCCGCCCGTGCCGCCGGTGCCGCCCGCGCCTCCGTCCGGAGCGATCCGGCCGGAACGCCCCGGCCAGACCGACCCGGGAACGGGCCACCGGGCCTGACACACCGTCGCGTTCCCGCCGCGTTCCCCGTCCTGTGCCGACCCGCGTTCCGACGCGCGTTCCGACCCGCGTTCCGAACTGTTGGAGCGTGACATGACACCGGGCGCCCGCTCGCCCCCCGGCCTGCGGGCGCCCCTCCGTGCCCCCACCGTGGCAGCCGCGGGCGGCCGGCCCGGTGCCGGGAGAAGTTTGGGTGCCCAGGCCAGGGGGACGCGGAAGGTCCCGTACCCAGGTACGCGACCGCGCCGGAGGCGAACCGTGAGTCGACCCCGCATCGTGATCGTCGGTGCCGGCTTCGCCGGCTACCGCACGGCCCGGACCCTGTCCAGGATGTCCCGTGGCAAGGCCGACATCACCCTGCTGAACCCGACCGACTACTTCCTGTACCTGCCACTGCTGCCCCAGGTCGCCGTGGGCCTCCTGGAGCCGCGCCGGACCGCCGTCTCCCTCACCGGCACACTGCGCCACGTACGGCTGGTCCTCGGCGAGGCCCACGGCATCGACATGGACGCGCGCACCGTGCACTACACCGGCCCCGAGGGCGGCGAGGGCACGCTGGCCTACGACCGGCTGGTGCTCGCCGTCGGCAGCGTCAACAAGCTGCTGCCGATCCCCGGCGTCGACGAGCACGCGCACGGTTTCCGCGGCCTGCCCGAGGCCCTGTACCTGCGGGACCACGTGACCCGCCAGATCGAACTGGCGAGCAGCGAGGACGACTCCGAGACCTGCTCGGCCCGCTGCACCTTCGTCGTCGTGGGCGCCGGCTACACCGGGACCGAGGTCGCCGCGCACGGGAAGATGTTCACCGACTCGCTGGTGCGCGGGCATCCGCTCCGGCAGGGCATCCGGCCCCGCTGGCTGCTGCTGGACATCGCGCCCCGTGTGCTGCCCGAGCTGGACGAACGGCTCTCGGCCACCGCCGACCGCGTGCTGCGGCGGCGGGGCGTCGAGGTGCGCATGGGCACCTCCGTGAAGGAGGCCACGCACGAGGGGGTTCTGCTGACGGACGGCGAGTTCGTCCGCAGCCGCACGCTCGTGTGGTGCGTCGGCGTACGGCCCGACCCGCTCGTGGAGAGCACCGGGCACCCGCTGGAGCGGGGACGGCTCGTCGTCGACCCCTTCCTCCAGGTGCCGGGGCGGCCGGAGGTGTTCGCGTGCGGGGACGCGGCCGCCGTGCCCGACCTGGAACACCCCGGCCGGTACACCCCGATGACCGCCCAGCACGCCTGGCGGCAGGGCAGGACCGCCGCGGTCAACGTCGCCGCCTCGCTCGGCGTCGGCGAGGCCCGCCCCTACCGCCACCGCGACCTGGGCTTCGTCGTGGACCTGGGCGGTGCGCAGGCCGCCGCCGACCCGCTCGGCGTCCCGCTGTCCGGGCCGGTGGCCGGAGCGGTCACCCGCGGCTACCACCTCGCGGCGATGCCCGCCAATCGCGTCCGGGTGGCCGCGGACTGGCTGCTGGACGCCGTACTGCCGCGCCAGTCCGTCCAGTTGGGCCTCGTACGGTCCTGGTCCGTGCCCCTGGACACGGCCTCCCCGGAGCTGGCCCGCGTACCGGGCGGGCCCGAGCGGCAGGCGAGGACGACGGCCGGCTCCGGACCGGCAGAGCCGGCCGACGCCGCGCACGGCGGATCCCACCCCTCCCCAGGCCCGGTCAAGCGAGACGACATACCCGCGGAAGGAGACCCATGAACACCGACGAACTCGTCGAACTCGGCCAGCAGCTGCGCGTCGACAGCGTGCGCGCCGCCGCCGCGGCGGGCTCCGGGCACCCCACGTCCTCCATGTCCGCCGCCGACATCATGGCGGTCCTGCTGGCGAACCATCTCCGCTACGACTTCGACCGGCCCGAGCACCCCGGCAACGACCGCCTCGTCCTGTCCAAGGGACACGCCTCCCCGCTGCTGTACTCCGCCTACAAGGCGGCGGGCGCCATCGACGACGAGGAACTGCTCACCTTCCGCAAGCTGGGCAGCCGCCTGGAAGGGCACCCCACCCCGCGACGGCTGCCATGGGTGGAGACCGCCACCGGATCCCTCGGGCAGGGCCTGCCCATCGGCGTCGGGATCGCGCTCACCGGCAAACGGCTGGACCACGCCGACTACCGCGTGTGGGTGCTGTGCGGGGACAGCGAGATGGCCGAGGGCTCGATCTGGGAGGCCGCCGAGCACGCCGGGTACGAGCACCTGGACAACCTGACCGTGATCGTCGACGTCAACCGGCTCGGCCAGCGCGGCCCCACCCGGCACGGCCACGACCTGGACGCCTACGCCCGCCGCTTCCGCGCCTTCGACTGGCACACGATCGAGATCGAGGGTCACGACGTGGACGCCGTCGACCGCGCCTTGGGCGAGGCGATCTCCACGCGGGGGCAGCCCACCGCGATCATCGCCCGCACCTTCAAGGGCAGGGGCGTCAAGGACGCCGAGGACCGTGAGGGCCTGCACGGCAAGCCGCTGAAGGACCCCGAGGAGGCGGTCGAGGAGCTGGGCGGCGTCCGGGACATCCGCGTCCGCGTGCACGAGCCGCGCTCGACCCGTTCGCTGCACGCGGTGGGCGACGGCAACCTCGAACTGCCCCGCTGGGACAAGGGCGAGAAGGTCGCCACCCGCGACGCCTACGGCCAGGCGCTCGCCGCGCTCGGCACCGCGCGCGGCGACGTCGTGGCCCTCGACGGCGAGGTCGGCGACTCCACCCGCTCGGAGTTCTTCGCCAAGGAACATCCCGAGCGCTACTTCGAGTGCTACATCGCCGAACAGCAGATGGTCGCCGCCGCCGTCGGGATGGCCCGGCGCGGCTGGGTGCCGTACGCCTCGACGTTCGCGGCCTTCCTGACCCGCGCGCACGACTTCGTACGGATGGCCTCCGTCAGCGGCTCCGGCATCAACCTCAACGGCTCCCACGCGGGCACGGCGATCGGACAGGACGGGCCCAGCCAGATGGGCCTGGAGGACCTGGCGATGATGCGCGCCGTCCACGGCTCGACGGTGCTCTACCCGTGCGACGCCAACCAGGCCGCCGAGCTCGTCGCGCGGATGGCCGACCTGGACGGCGTCCGCTATCTGCGCACCTCGCGCGGGGCGAGCCCGGTGCTCTACGGGCCCGAGGAGGACTTCCCCGTCGGCGGCAGCAAGGTGCTGCGCTCCTCCGCACGGGACCGGCTGACCGTCGTCGCCGCGGGCGTCACCCTGCACGAGGCGCTCGCCGCCGCCGACGCCCTCGGCCGGGACGGCATCGCGGTCCGGGTGATCGACCTGTACTCGGTCAAGCCGGTCGACCGGGACACGCTCCGGAAGGCCGGCGAGGAAACGGGCTGCCTGCTCACCGTGGAGGACCACCACGCCGAGGGCGGCATCGGCGACGCCGTGCTCGACGCCTTCACCGACGGACGCCCGGTGCCGCGCCTGGTGCGGCTCGCCGTCCGGGAGATGCCGGGCTCGGCCTCACCCGCCGAGCAGCTGCACGCCGCGGGCATCGACGCCGAGTCGATCGCGGCCGCCGCGCGGCTGCTGGTGGAGGAAGCGGTCGTGCGGTGAGTGACGAGGCGCGCACGGTGCGCACCGGCGGCCGGCGGGGATTTCGCCCCGTGCGGGAAGGATGTCCACCCCGCGAAGGTTTGGCCATGGAACCTGCGGCCACCCGGAGATGAAAGAGGTGGCCATGGCGAAGAGAGAAAACACCGCAAACTCGCAGGATTCACGAGAGCCACGGAGTGCTCGGGAGTCACCTGCCCGGGAGGACAGCCGTGCGACGGCGCCCCGGCCGAAGCCGATGGAGGTGCTGCGTGAGGCGCGTGCCCAGTTCGCCGAGCTGACCGGTCTCACCGCAGAGTCCGTCACGACCTTCGGGCAGACCGAGAACGGCTGGTCGCTGGAGGTCGAGGTCCTCGAACTCGTCCGCGTGCCCGACACCATGAGCCTGATGGCGAGCTACCTGGTCGAACTCGACCCGCAGGGGCAGCTCACCGGCTACCGGCGCCTGCACCGCTACGAACGCGGCCGCGCCGACGCACACGGGTCCGGCGGCCGCTAGGCCGCCTGCCCGCCATCACACCCGCAGTCACACACACAGACAAGGAGGCGCGGTTGGCATGACCGTTGTCCCGGCACAGACGTCCGGCGGCGGAGGCGGCAGCAGCGGCCTGTACGACGTACTGGAACTCGTCCTCGACCGGGGGCTGGTGATCGACGCGTTCGTGCGGGTCTCCCTGGTCGGCATCGAGATCCTGAAGATCGACGTACGGGTCGTCGTCGCCAGCGTCGACACCTACCTGCGCTTCGCCGAGGCCTGCAACCGGCTCGACCTGGAAGCCGGCCCGCACCGGACCCCCGGCCTGCCCGACCTGGTCGGCGAGGTCACCGAGTCCGGCGCGCGCGGCAAGGCCAAGGGGGCACTGTCCGGCGCCGCCCAGACCGTATCCGACGCCTTCAAGCAGGGCCGTGAGGAGCACGCGGGCGAGGCCGAGTCCCGGCCGCGGCCGCGCAGGACCACGCCGGCCCGCCGGAAGGAGGAGCAGGAGTGAGCACGTACGTCTACGGGATCACCGCCGCCTCGCACCCCGGCCTGCCGCAGGACTTGGGCGGTGTGGGCGAGCCGGCCCGGCCGGTGCGCGTGCTGACGGCGGGCGAACTCGCCGCGGTCGTCAGCGACGCACCCGAGGGGCTGCGCCCCAAACGGCGGGATCTGCTCGCCCATCAGGTCGTGCTCAGCGAGGTCGGCGCGGGCGGCTGTGTGCTGCCGATGCGGTTCGGCAGTGTCTCCCCGGACGACGACACCGTCACCGGCGTGCTCACCGAGCGCGCCGAGCACTACAAGGAGCGCCTGCGGGCGCTGGACGGCAAGGTCGAGTACAACGTCAAGGGCAGTCACGTCGAGGAGGCGGTGCTGCACCGCGTGATGGCCGAGAACCCCGAGATCCGGTCCCTGGCGGAGGCCAACCGGCGCTCCGGCGGCGGGGGTTACCAGGAAAAGCTCCGGCTCGGCGAGCTGGTCGCGGCCGCCGTGCAGGCCCGCGAGGCCGAGGACGCCGCTGAGGTGGTGCACGCCCTGCAGCCCGAGGCCGCTGCGGTCAGCGACGGCCCCCAGTCCACGGGCTGGCTGGTCAACGCGTCGTTCCTGGTGGACCGGGGCTCGGCGGACGAGTTCCTGGCCGCCGTCGAAGAGGCCCGCAAAGACCTGCCCCACCTCGATCTGCGTGTCAACGGCCCGCTGCCGCCGTACAGCTTCGTCGAGCCCGGCCCCGCCGAGCCCGCGAGCACCACGGCGGGGGCCGACGCGGGAGCGGAGTGACGCCATGGGTCTCATCTCCGAGGTGCTGCTGCTGCCGTTCGCTCCGGCGCGCGGCAGTGCGTGGGCGGTCAGGCAGGTACTGCGCGAAGCCGAGCGCATCTACTACGACCCGGCCACGGTACGGGCCGAACTGGCGCGACTGGAAGAGAGGTTGGAAGCAGGCGAGATAACCGAGGAGGAATACGACCGCCGGGAGGACGAGCTCCTGGACCGGCTGGAGATCGGCATGCGCGGGGGCGCGGGGACAGGTGAGGGGACAACACGATGAATCGAGTGGCACTCGGCCTCGCGCTAGGGGCCGGATACCTCCTGGGACGGACGAAGAAAGCGAAACTCGCCCTCGCCGTGGGCAGCATGGTGGCGGGCAAGAAGCTGAACCTCGGCCCGCGCGGAATCGCGGAGCTGGTCAACCGGCAGATGGTGAACAACCCGCAGTTCAAGGAGATCGGGGATCAGCTGCGCGAGGAACTGAGGGGCGTGGGCAAGGCGGCCTCAGGGGCCATGGTCGAACGGCAGATGAACGCGCTCGCCGACCGGCTGCACGGGCGGACCGCGCAGGTTCGCGACGAGCTCGCCGGCGTCGTGCCGCCGCCCGGCGGGGAGGAGGCCGAGGGGGAGGACGCGTACCCGGACGAGGACGAGGACGAGTACGAGGACCGGGAGGGCCGCGAGGCCGAGGAGGAGACCGGGGGCGAGGCCGGGGACCGGGGCGCACCGGTCCGGAGGGATGCGGCGAGGAAGGCGCCGGCGAAGGAGGCGGCCAAGAAGTCGTCGGCGGGCACACCGGCCCGGAGGGAAGCGGCGCAGAAGGCGCCCGCGAAGAAGGCCCCCGTCAAGAAGGCGGCGGCGAAGAAGACCGCGGCCGGGAGGACGGCCGCGAAGAAGACGGCCGCGGCCGGCAACGCGACCCGCGCTGCCCGCTCCCGGCGGCCGAAGGGTGGTGGTGACCGATGACCGAGGCCCTCGGATCCGCGACCTCCGCCGCCGGCGGCGCGGCGCGCGGCGCGGCGAAGGAAAGCCCGCTGAGCGACCTCGCCCACAGCGAGGCCGCCGACCGGCTCAAGGCCGAGGTGCAGGACTACCTCGGCGCCCAGGCCCAGCGGCTGCTGGTCGGCTTCGGCCACAAGCTCGGCGCGACCGCCGGCAAGCTGAACGACATGGCCGAGGGCAACAGCCCGGGCTTCGCCAAGCTCGCCCTCGACGCCGGACGCAAGATCGCCGAGGGCAAGGGCCCGGTGCGCTCGGTCCTGGAGCTGGGCGCCTCCCGCGCCAAGGACAGTGTCATGGGCGCGCTGAAGAACCTCGGTGGCGGCGGGGGCAAGCGCAAGCGCGGCGGGGGCAACAAGCCCATCGTCATCATCGAGTCCGTCGACGTCGGCGTGCCGCTGCGCACCGCCTACGACCAGTGGACCCAGTTCCAGGACTTCAGCACCTTCGCCAAGGGCGTCAAGAGTGCGAGCCGCGCCGACGACACTCACTCCGACTGGCAGCTGAAGGTGTTCTGGTCCAGCCGGAGCTGGAAGGCCCACACCACCGAGCAGGTGCCCGACCAGCGCATCCAGTGGACGTCGGAGGGCGCGAAGGGCACCACGAAGGGCGTCGTCTCCTTCCACCGTCTCGAGGAGAACCTCACCCGGGTCCTGCTGGTCATGGAGTACTACCCGAGCGGCTTCTTCGAGAAGACCGGGAACATCTGGCGGGCCCAGGGCCGCCGCGCCCGGCTGGACCTGAAGAACTACGTCCGCTTCATCACCCTCAAGGGGGAGGCCGACGAGGGCTGGCGCGGCGAGATCCGCGACGGCGAGGTCGTCCGCAGCCATGAGGACGCGGTCGCGGAGGAGGAGCGGGAGGCCGCCGAGGGCACGGAGGGGGAGCCCGAAGAGGAGGAGGGCCCGTACGCCGAGGAGGAAGAGCCCGAGGGAGAGGAAGAGCCCGAGGGAGAGGAAGAGCCCGAAGAGGAGGAGGGCCCGTACGCCGAGGAGGAAGAGCCCGAGGGAGAGGAAGAGCCCGAAGAGGAGGAGGGCCCGTACGCCGAGGAGGAAGAGCCCGAGGGAGAGGAAGAGCCCGAGGGAGAGGTAGAGCCCGAGGAAGAGGTAGAGCCCGAGTACGCCGAGGGCGGGGGCCGCCGATGACGACGCCCAGCCGACTGCCCGAACCGTACGGCCCGAGCAGCGGGGCCAACCTCGCCGACATCCTCGAGCGCGTGCTCGACAAGGGCATCGTCATCGCGGGCGACATCCGCATCAACCTGCTCGACATCGAACTGCTCACCGTCAAGCTCCGGCTCGTCATCGCCTCGGTCGACAAGGCCAAGGAGATGGGTATCGACTGGTGGGAGAGCGACCCGGCGCTCTCGTCCCGCGCCCGCCGCGACGAACTCGCCCGGGAGAACGCGGAGCTGCGCGAGCGGCTGGCGCGGCTGGAGGAACTGGAGCTGGACCGCGGCCGACCGGAGCCGGACCGCCTGGAGCGGGGCCGCGTGGACCAGGACCGTGCCCGCAAGGAGGCACCATGACCGGACTGCGGTACGTCTACGCCGTCTGCCGGCCCCTCGGCGCGCCCCTCCAGGCAGAGCTGACCGGGGTGGCGGGCGCTCCGGCCAAGCAGCTCAACCACCACGGCCTGGTCGCCGTCGTCAGCGAGGTGCCCGAGCGGGACTTCGCCGAGGAGCCGTTGCGCGCCCATCTGGAGGACCTCGACTGGCTCGCCGCCACCGCCCGCGCCCACCAGGGCGTCATCGACGC
Organism: Streptomyces sp. NPDC001231; assembly: GCF_042896885.1. Taxonomy (NCBI): domain Bacteria; kingdom Bacillati; phylum Actinomycetota; class Actinomycetes; order Kitasatosporales; family Streptomycetaceae; genus Streptomyces; species Streptomyces sp. NPDC001231. The sequence goes on along the minus strand of NZ_JBIAXS010000027.1, from coordinate 120,839 downwards.
GCTGACCGTCGTCACCACACCGCTGCCGCTCAGGCTCGCCACCGTCTTCCGGGACGACAGCGCCGTGCGCACGATGATCGAGGCCCGCGAGGACCACATCCGCCACACCCTGGACCGGCTGGAGGGGCGTGTGGAGTGGGGCGTGAAGATCTACGCCGAGACCGAGCAGCCCCAGCAGGCCGCGCAGCCCGTGCCCAAGGCCGCCTCGGGCCGGGACTACCTGCGGCAGCGGCGGCAGCAGACCCGGGCGGGCGAGGACCTGTGGCAGAAGGCGGAGACCTTCGCGACCCGGCTGCACGAGCAGCTCTCCGCCTTCGCCGAGGAGTCCCGGCTGCACGCCCCGCAGCACCCTGCCCTCTCCGGCGGCACGGCGGGGCGGAACGTGCTCAACGCCGCCTACCTGGTGCCGCGCGGCGACTCCGAGGAGTTCGTGGAACTCGTGGACCGCACGAAGGACGACGTGCCGGGGCTGCGCGTGGAACTCACCGGGCCCTGGGCGGCGTACTCCTTCGCGGGGGAGGAGGCATGACGGTCGTCGAACGCCGTGAGATCGCCCTGGTCGACCTGCTCGACCGGCTGCTGGCCGGCGGTGTCGTCATCACCGGGGACATCACCCTGCGCATCGCCGACGTGGACCTCGTCCGCATCGACCTGAACGCGCTGATCAGCTCGGTGAACGCCCAAGTGCCGTCGCCCTTCGAGGAGTAGCCGTGGCCCCGCGCAAGCGACTGGACCTGGAACCCGACACGGTCGAGCGGGACCTGGTGAAACTCGTGCTCACCGTTGTGGAACTGCTGCGCCAGCTCATGGAGCGGCAGGCGCTGCGCCGCTTCGACGAGGGGGACCTGAGCGAGGAGCAGGAGGAGAGGATCGGTCTCACGCTCATGCTCCTGGAGGACCGCATGGAGGAGCTGCGCGATCGCTACGGGCTGCGGCCCGAGGACCTGAACCTGGACCTCGGACCGCTGGGACCCCTGCTTCCCCGGGAGTGACGCTGCACGAACGACGGGGAACGGGGGAGAGGTCCCGAGGAGAGCTGCTGAATCAGCCTTCCTTGCGGCACAGGATCTCCCCGTGCAGGACCGCGAACCAGCCGTCGTGCCGCTCGCCCCACTCCCGCCACGCCGCCGACACGGCCCGCAACCGCTCCTCGGTCGCGTGTCCGCCCGCGACGGCGCGCTCGGCGTACGCCGACGCCACGGTGCGGTCGGCCCAGAGCCCGCTCCACCAGGCGCGCTCGTCCTCGGTGGCGTAGGTCCAGGTGCTGGAGGTGGCCGTGACGTCGGTGAAGCCGGCCGCCAGCGCCCAGGACCGCAGCCGGCGTCCGGCGTCCGGCTCGCCCCCGTTGCCGCGGGCGACCCGCCGGTACAGGTCCAGCCAGTCGTCCAGCCCCGGCACCCGGGGGTGCCAGGTCATCGCCGCGTAGTCCGCGTCGCGGACGGCGACGTAGCCGCCCGGCCTCGTCACCCGCCACATCTCGCGCAGCGCCTGCACGGGGTCGCCCACGTGCTGGAGCACCTGGTGGGCGTGGACGACGCAGAACGTGTCGTCGGGGTGGTCGAGGGCGTGGACGTCGGCCACCGCGAAGTCGACGTTGGTCAGGCCCCGCCCGGCGGCCGTGGCGCGGGCCTGCTCCAGGACGCCGGGCGCCCGGTCGACACCCGTGACGTGCCCTTGGGGGACGAGGGCCGCCAGGTCGGCGGTGATGGTGCCGGGGCCGCAGCCGATGTCGAGGATCTTCATGTGCGGCCGGAGCGAGCCGAGCAGGTAGGCCGCGGAGTTGGCGGCGGTGCGCCAGGTGTGCGAACGCAGCACGGACTCGTGGTGCCCGTGCGTGTAGACGGCCGTCTCCCGCTTCGGCATGGCTGTACCCCTTCTCGTCCCCTGACCCCGTGGGCCCGCGGCCCCGGGCGGTACGGATCACGGTACGCCTCCGTGCCGGATGCTGAGACCTCGATTTCAGCATCCGGACAGACGGTGGCGGGCGGTCAGTCTCCGGGCAGCGGCCGGTACACCGCCAGCGCCTCGGGCAGCTTCTCCAGCCACAGCTCGTCCTCCGCCTCCATCACCTCGCCGTCGTGGGCGAGCAGCGTGCCGGGCGCGACACCGGTCAGGCGCAGCCGGCCCACCTGGACCGCGGCGTGGGCGGGGGACCGCGTCAGCGGGCCTGCCAGGGCCGCGGACAGCAGGCGCAGCGCCGGCCTGCGGCCCCCGTGCACCACCCGGACGTCGAGCTTTCCGTCCGTCAGGTCGAGCCGGCGGCCCGGCGCGAGCCCCATCCGGTGGTACGTGCCGTTTCCGGCGAACAGCAGCCACAGCGGGTGGGTGCGGCCCTGCACCACCGCCCGCAGCGGATGGCGGTCGGCGCGCAGCACCTTCAGCGCCGCCAGCACTCCGGCCGGCCAGCCGCCGATCCGGCCGGACCAGCGCTCGCGCTCGCGCACCAGCTCCGGGTACAGGCCGAGGCTGAAGGTGTTGAGGAAGACGCCCCGCTTGCTCCCGGAGCGGAAGCGGCCCACGTCCACGCGTACGCCGTGACCGTGCTCCAGGGCCCGGCCGAGGGCCCGCGCGTCCTCCACGCCGAGGTCGTAGGCGAAGTGGTTCAGCGTGCCGCCGGGCAGCACCGCGAGCGGCAGGCCGCGGCGCAGGGCGACCTCGGCGGCCGCGTTCACGGTGCCGTCGCCGCCGCACACCCCGAGCACCCGGGCGCGGTCGGCCGCCTTCTCCAGTTCGGCCTGGACCTCTTCCGGCTCGCACTCGACGACGTCCGCCTCCGGCAGTACGTCCCGCAGCGCGCCGGCGCGGTCCGCGGTGCCGGAGGCCCGGTTGGCCACCAGCACCAGGCCCGCGCCGCCGGGCAGCGCCGGCAGATCGGCGCGGGGGCGGGGCGGCGGGCCGGTCTGGGCGCGGGTGGGCACCAGGGCGCGTGCCGCGAACGCGACCCCCGCGCCCAGTGCGGCACCCGCCAGCACGTCGCTCGGGAAGTGGACGCCGGTGTAGACGCGCGAGAGCGCCACCGACGCGGCGACCGGGGCCACCGCCGCGCCCCAGGCCGGGGACTCCAGGGCGACGCCGGTCGCGAAGGCGGCCGCGGACGCCGCGTGCCCGGACGGGAACGACGTCGTGAACGGCTGCCGCCTGAGCCGGCGCATGATCGGGACGGGGTCCAGGACCGGCCGGTCGCGGCGCACCGAGCGTTTGCCCAGGGTGTTGACGGTCAGGGACGCCAGGCTCAGGGAGGCCAGGCCGCGGACGGCGGCCCGGCGGGCCCTCGGGGTGCGGCTCGCGGTGATGGCGGCCGCCGCCGCGCACCACAGCACGCCGTGGTTCGCGGCCCTGCTCAGCCTCGGCAGCACGGGCCCGGCACCGGGCCAGCGGCGCTCGGCCGCGAACTCGAACAGCCGGCCGTCCAGGGCCGCCAGTCGCTTCAGGACGGCGTGGGCGCCGGTCTTCGGGACGGTGAGGTCGAAGTCTGGGCTCATACGGGGACCGTTACCCTGAAGTCGCCGTTTCTTGTGTGCGCGGGGCGGCACCGGCCGTCGTAGGGACCCTTGCATGCGTCTGCTCCTCATCCGTCATGCCCAGACCCCCTCCAACGTGGGCCACCTGCTGGACACGCGGATCCCCGGGCCCGGCCTGACCGCGCTCGGCGAACGGCAGGCCGCCGCGCTGCCGCGGGTCCTCGCCGGCGAGGACATCGAAGCGCTCTACGCCTCCACGCTCGTCCGCGCCCAGCTCACCGCCGGGGCCCTGGCCGCCGTCCGCGGACTCGACGTGATCGTCCGCGACGGCATCCGCGAGGTGTCGGCGGGCGACCTGGAGACGGAGCCGGGCGACTCCGAGCGCGGACAGGTCTACATGCGCATGCTGCTGGGCTGGGCCGCCGGTGACACCCGGACGCGCATGCCCGGCGGCGAGAGCGGCACCGAGGTACTGGCCCGCTACGACGCCGTCGTCGCCGAGGCCACCGCGGACGGCGCCGGAACCGTCGCCATGGTCAGTCACGGCGCGGCCATCCGCCTGTGGACCGCGGTCCGCGCCCGCAACCTCGACGCGGAGTTCGCCGCCACCCACCCCCTGGAGAACACCGGCGTGGTGGTCCTCCAGGGCTCGGCCGACGCCGGATGGACGGCCCTGACGTGGGCGGACGCGGTCGTCACCCCGGCGCGGGAGAGCGGCCCGGCGGGACGGCCCGTGGACTTCGGATAAGCGTTTGCCCGGCCCGTACGGTCCCGACCAGAATGCCTGACCATGGGACATCTGGAAGCCGCGCACCTGGAGTACAGCCTCCCCGACGGGAGGACGCTGCTCGGCGATGTGTCCTTCCGGGTGGGAGAGGGGGCCGCCGTGGCCCTCGTCGGACCGAACGGTGCCGGCAAGACCACCCTGCTCCGCATGGTCTCCGGCGAGCTGAAGCCGCACGGCGGCACCGTGACGGTCGGCGGCGGTCTCGGCGTGATGCGGCAGTTCGTGGGGTCGGTGCGGGACGAGACGACCGTGCGCGACCTGCTCGTGTCGGTCGCGCCGCCGCGGGTGAGGGAGGCCGCGCGGGCCGTCGACGCGGCCGAGCACGCCATCATGACCGTCGACGACGAGGCCGCCCAGCTCCGGTACGCGCAGGCGCTGGCCGACTGGGCGGAGGCACGCGGCTACGAGGCCGAGACGCTGTGGGACATGTGCACCACGGCCGCGCTCGGCATGCCCTACGACAAGGCGCAGTGGCGGCAGGTGCGCACGCTGTCCGGCGGCGAGCAGAAGCGGCTGGTGCTGGAGGCGCTGCTGCGCGGCACGGACGAGGTGCTGCTGCTCGACGAGCCGGACAACTACCTCGACGTGCCCGGCAAGCGCTGGCTGGAGGAGCGTCTGAAGGAGACCCGCAAGACGGTGCTCTTCGTCTCCCACGACCGTGAACTCCTCGCCCGCGCCGCAGACCGGATCGTCTCCCTCGAACCCGGCCCGGCCGGCGCCGACGCCTGGGTGCACGGCGGCGGTTTCGCCACCTACCACGAGGCCCGGCGTCAGCGCTTCGCCCGCTTCGAGGAGTTGCGCAGGCGCTGGGACGAGAAGCACGCGCAGCTGAAGAAGCTGGTGCTGAACCTGCGGCAGGCCGCCACCGTCAGCCATGAACTGGCCTCCCGCTACCAGGCCGCCCAGACCCGGCTGCGCAAGTTCGAGGAGGCCGGTCCGCCGCCGGAGCCGCCGCGTGAGCAGGACATCCGGATGCGCCTGAAGGGCGGCCGCACCGGCGTCCGGGCCGTCACCTGCCAGGGCCTGGAGCTGACCGGCCTGATGCAGCCCTTCGACCTGGAGGTCTTCTACGGCGAACGCGTCGCGGTGCTCGGCTCCAACGGCTCCGGCAAGTCGCACTTCCTGCGGTTGCTGGCCGGCGAGGACGTGGCGCACACCGGCGCGTGGAAGCTCGGCGCGCGGGTGGTCCCCGGACACTTCGCCCAGACCCACGCACACCCCGAGCTGGTGGGCCGCACCCTGCTGGACATCCTGTGGAAGGAGCACTCCCAGGACCGCGGCGCCGCGATGTCCCGGCTGCGCCGCTACGAACTGACCGGCCAGGCCGAACAGACCTTCGACCGGCTCTCCGGCGGTCAGCAGGCCCGGTTCCAGATCCTGCTGCTGGAACTGGCGGGCGCCACCGCCCTGCTCCTGGACGAGCCGACCGACAACCTCGACCTGGATTCCGCCGAGGCCCTCCAGGAAGGCCTGGAGGCCTTCGAGGGCACGGTCCTCGCGGTCACCCACGACCGCTGGTTCGCCCGCTCCTTCGACCGGTTCCTGGTCTTCGGCAGCGAAGGCCGGATCCGCGAGACCCCGGAGCCGGTGTGGGACGAACGGCGGGTGCGACGGGCGCGGTAACGACGCCCGCCCGCCGTCGGGCCGCTCACTTCCAGCGCAGGACGGCGCCCAGACCGCCCGCCGGCACGTCCTCGCCGACGGCGGCCGGGTCCAGCGACAGGGCCGTGGCGTCCTGGCAGACCGCCGAGCGGAGCAGGGCGTCGTCGGCACGGGCCGGCCAGGACTGCCGCTCGCCGAGCGTCTTCAGCTCCGTACGGCGCACGGCCAGCTGGTCGGCGTCCTCGCCGATCCACACCTCGCGGTGGGCGTCGGCGCCGTCCGGGCGGATCAGCAGTTCCTCGAGACGGTGCTCGCGAGCCGCCTCGACCAGCGCGGACACCCCCTCGGCGGCCCCCGACCGGCCCTCGTCGTCCGGTGTCCGGGCCGCCCGGAACCGGTCCAGCTCGGACTCGACACGCTGGTGCACGTGCTCGGCGCGGATCCGCTCCACGTCCTCGTCCAGCAGCCGGCTGCCGGTGCCGGGGGCGGCCTCCGCCACGCGGGCGTGCAGCCGTTTCGGCAGCCGCTCGCGCACCTCGCGCCGCTCCCGGTCGTCGCCGACCAGGATCAGCAGGTCGGCGTCCGTCTCCTCCTGGCAGACGCTGAGCGCGTCCGCGATCTCCGCCGCGTTGTGCTCCCAGGTGTTCTCCACCTTCAGCTGGAAGTGCCGTTCCGACCAGTCCGCGCTCCCCGTCCCGTGGATGGGCCACTCCAGCCCCACCACCGTCCCCGCGTCCTCCCGGCCCAGCGAGCTGCGCAGCTCGAAGTCCGCGCCCCTGCGGTCGACGTACGCGACGATCGCGACCGGATCCTCACCCGCCAGGTCCAGCAGCGGCGCCACGCGCGGCAGCGGCGCCCACTCCGCCCGGCTGCCGCCCCACGGCGGACGGGCCAGCAGCGGGTCGAGCACGACCGTGCCGTCCCGCGCGAACAGCACCCGCCCGTGCGGTTCGGGGACATGGCGAAGCTCCCGTACGGCCTCCTCCACCGCTCGGCAGGTGGCCTCGTCCGCGCCTTGCCGCGCCAGCTCGCGCCCCATGGCCCCGGCCGTCAGCTCCAGCCGGTGGGCCGTGTCCTCCGCGTGCCGCGAGGTGTCGACGTACACGGAGGCCCAGGGGCCCGGGTGTTCGTACAGTGGATGCAGAAAGGCGAGATCCATGGCTCCCTCCCGGAGACCGTTCGGTGGCGCCGCACGCCGGGCGGGTACCCGGACCGCAGGTACGAACACGACGAACGGGGCACCACCATGACCGGAGTCGACCCGGGACGGCTGGACGACCAGCAGCTGATGAAGGAGCTGGAGACGATCCACCGCACGCGCCACGACACGCTGCTGTACGGCTCGAACGACGCGCTGCGCACCCACAACGAACGCATGGCGCAGCTCGAGGGCGAGTACCTGCGCCGCAACCCGCGCCGCCCGGTCGCCGCCGGCCGCACCCGCGAGGGGGCCCGGGAACGCGGATGCGGGGAGTCGGCGACTCCCCGCGTCTGAGGAACGTCCCGGCGCCGGCGGGTCAGCCGGCGTTCTCGGTGAGGACGTCGAGGAAGGCCTCGCAGAACGCTTTCAGATCGTCGGGCTTGCGGCTGGTGATCAGCTTGTTCGGGCCGTGGTCGCAGATCTTCACCTGCTCGTCGACCCAGATGCCGCCCGCGTTGCGGATGTCCGTCCGCAGACTCGGCCACGAGGTCAGCACCCGGCCCCGTACGGCATCCGCCTCGACCAGCGTCCACGGCGCGTGGCAGATCGCGGCCACCGGACGGCCCCGCTCGAAGAACGCCCCCACGAACGCCACCGCCTTCTCGTCCATCCGCAGGAAGTCCGGGTTGGCGACGCCGCCCGGCAGGACCAGCGCGTCGAAGGAGTCCGGGGAGGCCTCGCCGACGACCGCGTCCACGGGGAACCTGTCGGCCTTGTCCAGGTGGTCGAAGGCCTGGATCTCCCCGGACTCGGTCGACACGAGCACGGTCTCGTGACCGGCCGCCTTCGCCGCCTTCCACGGTTCGGTGAGCTCGACCTGCTCCACGCCCTCGGGCGCGGTCAGAAATGCGATGCGCATGATGCCTCAACGTCCTTCCGCCGCCCCGGGGACGGGCCCTGCCGTCCCCGGGGCGCTTTTCTCCTCGCGCCGGCCGCGACGCCCGCGGGCACGGGCCTACGCGCGCTCCTCCCGCGCGGGCGTCTCGGTGTGCGTCAGCTCCCGGGCCAGCTCCTGCACATTGGCGTAGCGCGCCTTGTGCGGCAGTCGCTGGAGCGCCTCGATCAGCGTGTCGGGTGCGTTCTTGCGCCTGAGCAGGCGGGTCAGCTCGCCCGGACCCGCGGGAAAGGCACTGCGGCCCAGGATCCTGGCCAGCTCCAGGCGAACGGTCTCCAGGGACGCCCGGGAGCCGCCCGGCGCCACCGGTCCGCCCCACACCTCCGGATCGTCCTCGGCGGTCGGCTCCGGGTCGTGCCACTCCTCGCTCCGCGTGGGATGGCCGGACCTGAGCAGTCCTTGCAACTCGTGCTTCATCTCGTCGTCACGGTGGACACTGAGCCGGTCACTGCCTCGCTGCATATCTCCCTCCAGATCGTCGGGGGTGGCCACCGCGTACCCGTGCGCGGGGAGCCGACACCGGTTTTCCGGGACGGGATGACACCCGAGGGGCGGCCGGAATCCCGCCCCGCCGCGGTGGCGTGTTTGGGCGCCCGGGACCGGGGGCAGGCGCGGAGCCAGTGCTTCGGACCGGAGGCACGCCCGTGGGAGCGGCGCGACCCGCCGCCACGCGCGGCCGTCCGGTTCACGCGCCCGCGCTCCCACGGTGACCGTCCACCCGAGAGGCCCCCGAGGGAGCTGCGACGCACCATGCCAACGCGAGCGAGCGCCAGGCACCACCCCCACGACGACGCCCCCGACACCGCGGAAGCCTTCCGCCGACTCGCCGCGCTCCCCCCGGGGCGGCGGCGGAACGAGGTACGCGACGAGATCGTTCAGGCCTGGCTGCCGATGGCCGAACGGCTCGCCGGCCGGTTCCGCAGCCGCGGCGAGAGTTCCGAGGACCTGCGCCAGGTCGCCGCGCTCGGCCTGGTCAAAGCGGTCGACCGCTACGACCCCGAGCGGGGCAACGCCTTCGAGAGCTACGCCGTGCCCACCATCACCGGTGAGATCAAACGGCACTTCCGCGACCACATGTGGACGGTGCACGTCCCGCGCCGGGTGCAGGAACTGCGCAACCGGGTCCGCTTCGCCTCCCAGGACCTCTCCCGGACGATCTCCGGCCGCGGCCCCACCGTCGCCGAGATCGCCGAGCACGCCCACCTCAGCGAGGAGGAGGTGCGGATCGGACAGGAGGCGCTGGAGAGCTTCACCGCCCTCTCGCTCGACGCGGAACTGCCCGGCAGCGAGGACGGCTACTCCCTGGGCGACAGCCTGGGCTCGCCCGACCCGGCCCTGGACACCGTGGTGGACCGCGAGTCGGTCAGGCCGCGGCTGGCGGCGCTGCCCGAACGGGACCGGGCCATCCTGTACATGCGGTTCTTCGGCGACATGACGCAGAGCCGGATCGCCGAGCAGTTGGGCATCTCGCAGATGCACGTGTCCCGGCTGATCGGCCGGTGCTGCGACCGGCTGCGGGAGCAGGTGATGCGGGAGGGCGTGTAGGGGCGGCCCGCTTCCGGGGCGGCCTTGCCCCCGGGGCGGGCCGCCGGCGTCACCCGATAGGACGTTGGTGTCCCGCCAAGGGGACTCGGCCGCGCGCGACCCGCGGCCCCAGCGGCTGTGATGGCAGCGAAGGGCACGAACCCGTGCCGTCAGCCGTCGTCGGTTCCAAGGAGCCCCGCTCATGCGCCGTACCGTCCCCCGCGCCCTGCCCGTCGCCGTCCTGGCCGGAGTCATAGCGGGTGGGGCCGCGTCGGCCGCCCTCGCGAGCCCGGCCGCGCACGCTCGTCCCCCCGCCCTGCGGCAGGCGGTGCGCACCGCCCACGCCCCGCGGGCCGGCGAGGGCGCCGCGGTCACCGTCGTGTGCGGCCCGGACGGCGGCGACGCCTTGCGCGCCGCGGCCGAGGCCTGCACGCCGGCGTCCGGATCCGGCGCGGGCAGGCGCGGCAGGCTGTCCGTGGCCGTGCCCGGTACGGACCGTGCCGGAGCGTCCGGGGACGCGGTCCCGTCGGACGCTGCCCGCGCCAGGCCGTCCGGGGGCGCCCTCGGCGACGCGGAGGCCGCGGCACCGGCCCAGGCCCCGGCGGACGCGTCGCGGGACCCGGTCCTCCAGGACGCGCCGGCCAACGACCCGTTCCGCCCCGATTCCGGGGAGTCCGTGCCCGGTGGCTCGGTC
>NZ_JBIAXS010000027.1:0-110579 GCF_042896885.1 Streptomyces sp. NPDC001231 | reverse complement strand
GGTCTCGGGTCGGTTCGGGGAGTCCGTGCCTGGTGGCTCGGTCTCGGGTCGGTTCGGGGAGTCCGTGCCTGGTGGCTCGGTCTCGGGTCGGTTCGGGGAGTCCGTGCCTGGTGGCTCGGTCTCGGGTCGGTTCGGGCAGTTCGCGCCCAGTGACCCGGCCTCGGGCCAGTCCGCGCAGACCCCGCCCCGCGACCCGGCTTCCGGCCAGGTCTCGCGCAGTCCGGAACGCGGGACTGTCCGCGACGTACCCACCTACGACCCTTCCCGCACCCAGGTCGCGCCGGACCTCAACGGTTCCTTCGACCCTTCCCGCCCGCAGGACTCGTTCGTCCTGCCGGGCCCCAACGCTTCCTACGGTCCTTCCCGGTCGCAGGACTCGTTCGGAGTTCAGGTCCTGCCGGGCCCCAACGCTTCCTCCGACCCTTCCCGGTCGCAGGACTCGTTCGGACTCCAGGTCCTGCCCGGCCCCAACGCTTCCTCCGATCCCTCCCGCCCGCAGGACTCCCGGGACCCCTCCCGGGACCCTTCCCACGCCCCGTCCCGAGGTCCGGACTCCAGCGGCCCGTCACGGGACGACGGCTCGTGGGACGCCGCCCGCGGTCAGTCCGGCACCGGCCCGGGTCGCGACCCGGCCGCGGGCCGCGACCCCTCCCGCGAGGCGGCGCAGCACGGTGTGCAGGCCGGTGCGGGCGGCTCGTTCACCGCCTCCCTGCCGGCCCTGATCGGCGGCGGCGCGCTGATCGCGGCGGCGCTCGGCGGGGCCATCCACCGGGTGTGGCGGCGCGGGCAGGCCGACGGCTGACCTGGCAGCCGGACGCCGTGCGGGGACGCGGGCCCGTGTGACCTGCCCGACCCGGCCGGGTGGCCTTGGGACGGCGCCGCCCTGGGTACACGGAGCCCCGAAGGCACGGGCGGCGCCGTGCGGACGGACCCGCCCCCGGACACCGGGCGGCGGGCCGGGCGCACGCGGCCGGGACGGACCGGCGGCGGCACGACTCGGCGGCGCCACACGGCATCAGGGACTTCGCGGAGGTACCCATGCGGCGGACGGACCCGGAAGGCCACGGCCCCGTCCGCTACGGTCCGTCGGCCCTCCCCGACGACGGACTCCCGGTGCTGCCGGAGGTGTCCGCCGCGCTCGCCGGAGCCGCGAACCGGACCCGGCGAGGACCGATCGGCGGCGGCACGGAACTGCTGGACGCCGCCTGCGGGTACTGGTTGCGACGCGGGCTGCCCACCCGGCCCGGCCGGGTGGCGGCCGCACCCGGCGCGCCCGCCCTGCTGCTCGCGCTGACCGCCACGCTCGGCGGCGACGTCCTGATGCCCCGGCCCGGCGCGGCCTGGTGGGCGCCGTACGCGCGCCTGCTGGGCACTCCCGCCTTCCCCGTGGCGACGCCGGCCGAGTGCGGCGGCGTCCCCGACCCGTACGCCCTGCTGGAGACCGTCCGCAGAGTCCGCGCCGAGGGCGGCGACCCCCGCCTGCTCGTGCTGTCCGTCGCCGACGACCCCACCGCCACCGTGGCACCGCCGGAGCTGCTGCACGAGACCGTCGAGGCCGCCACGGCCGAGGGACTGCACCTGGTCAGCGACGAGACCTGGCGCGACACCGTGCACGCGCCGCACGAGACGGTGCTGCTCAGCCCGGCCGAGATGCTGCCCGACCGGGTCACCGTCGTCACCGACCTCGCCGGCGCCTTCCTGCCCGCCGGCTGGCCCGCCGCGATCGCCCGCTTCCCCGCCGGCGCCACCGGCGAGGCCCTGCACGCGCGCGTGCTCGACGTCCTCACCGCGCTGGACGCCCGCGTCGCCGAACCGGTCGCCGCCGCGGCCGCCCACGTCCTCGACGAACCCGGGCCGGTCACCGCGCGCCTGGCGGCCTCGGTACGCCTGCACGCGCGCGTGGCGCGGGCCGTCCACGCGGCCGTGGTCGCCGCGGGCGCGCTCGTCCGGCCGCCGCAGGCCGGCCGCCACCTGTACGCCGACCTCGGCCCGCTGCGCTCCGCGCTGGACGCCCACGCGGTCGGCGACGCACAGGAGTTGGAGGACTTCCTCACCACCCGCCTGGAAATGCCCGTGCACGGCGGCCACCGCTTCGGCGACGACCTCGGCGCGCTGCGCGTGCGGCTGTCCACCGCGGAACTCCTCGGCCGCACCGACGAGGAACGCGCGGAATGCCTCCTGTCCCCCGAGCCGTTGGAACTGCCACACGTGCAACGCGCGTTGCTTTCCTTGAGGTCGGTACTCGACGATCTCCGCGACGACGCTCAGCGATGGGAGCCTCCTCGATGACGCAGCAGTCCGAGTCGACCACGTCCACGAGCACCACCACTCAGGAGACCGACGATCCCGCGGCCTCGTCCCTCCTGACCTCCCCGCCCGCCCCCTTCCCGCCGCTGGCCGAACCCCGGCGACTGGGGGAGCGGCGGGTGTGGCCGCGCACCTTCCACGACCGGCTCACCGCCCCGCTGCCCGGCCTGAAGGCCTTCGCCCGGTTCGCCCGCGAGGGCGCCCTGCGGCCGGACAAGGAGGCCCTCGCCGACATCCCGCTGCTGCCGTACCGGCCCGCCGAGCTGCCCCGCGTGGACACCCGTACCGTCGCCGTCACCTGGGCGGGGCACGCGAGCTGGGTGGTCCGGATCGGCGGGCTGACCGTACTGACCGACCCGGTGTGGTCCCGCCGCATCATCGGCACCCCGGCCCGGGTCACGCCCGTCGGCGTGGCCTGGGAGGCGCTGCCGCCCGTCGACGCGGTCGTCGTCAGCCACAACCACTACGACCACCTGGACGCGCCCACCCTGCGCCGACTCCCGCGCGACACCCCGGTGTTCGTGCCGGCCGGACTCGGCGGCTGGTTCCAGCGGCGCCGGTTCACCAGCGTCACCGAACTGGACTGGTGGGAGGCGGCCGAACTGTCCGGGGTCCGCCTCGACTTCGTCCCCGCCCACCACTGGTCCAAGCGCACCCTCACCGACACCTGCCGCAGCCTGTGGGGCGGCTGGGTGCTCACCGACCCCGACGGGCAGCGCGTGTACTTCGCGGGCGACACGGGATACGGCCACTGGTTCTCCCGCATCGGCCGCCGCTACCCCGGCATCGACCTGGCCCTGCTCCCCATCGGCGCCTACGACCCCCGCTGGTGGCTCAGCGACGTCCACTGCGACCCGGAGGAAGCCGTCCAGGCCGTCCAGGACCTCGGTGCCCGGCACATGGCGCCCATGCACTGGGGCACCTTCGTCCTCTCCGCCGAACCCCTCCTGGAACCCCTGACCCGGGTCCGCAGAGCCTGGCAGGAGGCCGGCCTTCCCCGGGAACGGCTGTGGGACCTGCCGGTGGGCGCTTCCCGGGTCCTGGAGTAGCGGCGGACCGGCGGGCGGGAGCCGTCCGGCGCGGTGCCGCGGCCCGCGCCCGTACCGGTCGGGCGGCAGCGGTCCGACCTCGGCGCTCCCGCCCACGGCGGCCGGTCGCCGTCTCGCGCCGCCTCTGTTCGCCAACTCTCCACATCCGACGCGCAGTTGACGGTCATTACCGGCTTGCGTCGCCTTCGCCGTCTCGCGCCTTCGCCGCCCCGCCGAGGTCAGTGCGAGCGGTGGACCGGGATCAGCCGGCGCAGGCGGCGCCACACGGAGGGGGCGGCGCCCAGCAGGACGGTCAGCGCGATCGCGGTGACCACGCCTTCCCAGGGCTCCGCGAACAGGGAGCCGCCGAGGATGCCGATCAGCTGGTACGTCACCGCCCAGGCCAGGCACGCGGGGAGGTTGCCGCGGGAGAAGCGGCGCAGCGGCCACTTCGCCAGCAGGCAGGCCAGCATCACCGGTATGCGGCCCGCCGGGACGAGGCGGGACAGGACCAGCACCGCGACCCCGTGCTCGGTCAGCTTCCGCTGCGCCTGCGCCAGCCGGTCCTCCGGGGCGCGCGTGCGGATCGCCTCCAGCCAGCGCGATCCGTTCCTCGAACCCAGCCCGCGCCGCCCCAGCCAGTACAGTGCCGCGTCCCCGAGGAACGCGGCCAGCGACGCCGTCAGGAACACCAGCGCCAGCGAGAACGGCGCCGTCTGGTGCAGGGCCACCACCGCCGCCGAACTGACCAGCGCGCCCGTCGGCACCACCGGCACCAGCGCCCCGATCAGCACCAGCAGGAACAGCGAGGGATACCCGAGCGCCTGCTGGGTGGACTCCGGCGGCACCACCGAGGTCACGGCGGCCGCGATCCGTATCACCGGGCGCCCTTCAGACGCACGCTCTCCCCGTGCCCGAGCCGGTGCACCGCGACACCCGGCGCACGCTCGGCGGCGAGGCGCGCGAACTCGTCACCCGGCGCATGGAACTCATGGGGGCGCACGGCGTCCATCCCGATCGGCCAGTACGTGCCGTAGTGCACCGGCACTGCGCTCCCCGGCGCCAGCAGGGCCAGCGCCTGCGCCGCCCGTCCCGCGTCCAGATGCCCCGCGCCGAGGTACGGTCCCCAGCCGCCCACCGGCAGCAGCGCCGCGTCGACCGGCCCGACCTCCTCGGCCATCGTCTCGAACAGGCCGGTGTCCCCGGCGAAGTACGTCCGCGCCTCACCCTCGACGACATAGCCGAGCGCCGGCGAGCGATGCCGCCCGACCGGCAGCCGCCGCCCGTCGTGCCGGGCCGGCACCGCCCGTACGACGACACCGCCGACCTCGACCCGGTCACCGGGCGTCACCTCGGTGATCCGGAGGTGGGCGAGCCGGCGCAGACCCGCGACCGCCCCGAGTGCGCCCCGGGGTACCAGCAGGCGCGTGCCCGGCTCCAACCGGGCCAGCGAGGGTACGTGCAGATGGTCGGCGTGCAGGTGGGAGACCAGGGCCACGTCCGCGTGCCAGGCGGTGGGCGGCGGTGGCGCGCCGCGGCGGCGGCGCAGGTGCGCGAGCCGGCGGGCGAACAGGGGATCGGTCAGCACGCGGACGTCCGAGTCCTCGACCGTGCAGGTGGCGTGACCCCACCAGGTGATCTCCACCGGCACTTCTTTGCCTCCTTCGTGCGACTCCCCCTGAGCCTACGGGCAGGAGTAGGGTCGGCGGCGGAAACCCGGAGGTGAGGGGGGACGCCATGGGAGAAGTGCGGGATGCCCCCGGCGGGGGCGCTCCGACGGTCGTCCGCGTCACGGCGATCGCGAGCCTGACGCCCCTGGAGGAGCTGAACGACGACCCCTTCCTGGTGGACTCGCGCAGCCAGCACGCGATGTGCGCCCGCTGGGCGGCGGAGCGCGGCTACGTGATCGCGCGGGAACTGCTCGTCCGGGGGCTGCGGGCCGACCACGGCGCCCTGTGGGAGGGAGTGCTCCCGGGCGTGGACCTGTTCGTCGCGCCCAGCCGGCGGGTGCTGGAGCGGGCGCTGTCCTCCGTGGAGGAGTTCACCGCGGAGTGCGCGCGACGCGGGGTCCGGGTGGAGACGGTGGGCCAGGCCGAACCCGCGTACGACGCCCAGATGAAGGCCCACGTACACCGCCGCCTCTCCATGCCGACCGCCGGCTACGACGGCCGCTGACCAAGCCCCCCGGCCCACACCGTCCACCGACGACGGCCCGGCCGCACGGGCCGATGGCCGCGCACCAGCCCGTCGGCTCCGTAGCGCGCCGGTCCTGCGAGCGGGGCGGTCCTGCGAGCGATGCGGTCGTGAGAGTGGTGCGGTCGTGCGGCGGCGGGGCAGGGCGGCGAAAGCAGGGCGAAGGGGGGAGTGGCCGGTTCCGGTGGGCCGGCGCCGGGCGATCGGACGCGCCGAAGGCCGGGACCGGAAGGCCGGGTATCCGCGTGTGAAGGCCCGGACCGCGCCCCGCACCGTCTCCGTACGCCCACCGCGTCACCGATGCGGTCGATGCGGTCGGTGCGGTCAGCGCGGCGGGGCTGAGGGCGGGTGCGTCGGCGAGCGCCGGCGGCGGGTCCGTACTGATGGGTGTTACCGCAGGTCACGGGGGTTTGTGGGGGTGTATGACAAGCTGGAGTCGGTCCGCGTGGAGGCGCGGGGCGGGGGCGGGAACGGAGGATGTGCCGGCATGGGTGGCGGGCGGTGGTGGCGGCGGGTCGCCAGTCAGGTCGGGCGCAGTGTCGCCGTTTGGGCCGTCTCCACGGTCACCCTGCTCGTGCTCGCCGGGATCCTGCCGGACTTCCAGTTGCAGTCGCCCGACGGCGACAGCGCCACCACCGTCGCCGTGACCGCCGCGCTCGGCGCGGGAGCCTTCGGTGTGCTGTCCGCCGTGGTGTGGCCGCTGCTCGTCCGGCTGCTGCTGCTCGTGCCCGCGCTGGTCCTCGGGCTGCTGGTGTTCTTCCTCAACGGCTCACTGCTCCTGCTGGCCCTGCGTGTCACCCCCTCCGGCCAGGCCGAGGCGGCCCCCGAGACCGCCGTCATCGTGGCCGCGGTGATGTCCGCGGTCGCCTCCGCCACCGGCGCCGCCCTCGCCGTGCGCGACGACGACGCCTACCGGCGCCGGCTCCACCGGCTCGCCGACCGCCGCCGCAGACGGCTGCCCCCCTGCTCGTCGACCCCCGGCACCGTCGTCGTCCAACTCGACGGCGTCGGTCACGACGTGCTGCGGGACGCGGTGGACGAGGGTCTGATGCCGACCGTCGCCCGATGGCTCGGCGCCGGCGAGGGGCAGGCCACCCACCGGCTCACCCCCTGGCGCACCGACTGGTCCAGCCAGACCGGCGCCAGCCAGCTCGGCATCCTGCACGGAACCAACCACGACGTCCCCGCCTTCCGCTGGTACGAGAAGGACACCGGCGAGGTGATGGTCTGCAACCGCCCGAGCAGCGCCGTCGAACTCCAGCGCCGCGCCGTACGGCGCACCGGTGACGGCGGGCTGCTCACCGCCGACGGGGCCAGCCGCGGCAACCTCTTCGGCGGCGGCGCCGGTGAACTCGCCCTCGTCCTGTCGGTCGCGGCCCGCCGCGACCGCGCCAGCCGCTCCCGCGCGGGCTACTTCGCCTACTTCTCCGACCCCGCCAACGCCGTCCGCACCTTCCTGTCCTTCGTCGCAGACGCCGGCCGCGAGATCGGCCAGTCCCTGCGCGCCCGGCTCCGCGAGGAGCGCCCGCGTGTCTCCCGCGGTGGCCTGTACCCGCTGATCCGCGCCTTCGCGACGGTCGTCGAACGGGACGTCGTCGTGGCCGCGGTGATGGGCGACCTGCTCGCCGGGCGCACCGCCGTCTACGCCGACCTGGTGGCGTACGACGAGGTGGCCCACCACTCCGGGCCGCACAGCCGTGACGCGGCGCAGGTGCTGCGGCGTCTGGACCGCTCGCTGGCGCTGATCGAGAAGGTCGCCGAGCACGCCCCGCGCCCGTACCGGTTCGTCCTCCTGTCCGACCACGGACAGAGCCCCGGCGAGACCTTCCGCTCCCGCTACGGTCTGACCCTGGGCGACCTGGTCCGGGCCGGCTGCGGCCTGCCCGTGCCGCGCCGGGCGGGAAGGACGCGCAGTGGCGCCGAGGCGCGGGCTGCCGTACGGGCCGCGCTCGGCCGCCCGGTCGAGGAGAGCGGTGAGGACCGGCGCCCCTCCCGCCGCTCGGAGCCCGTCGTGCTGGCCTCCGGCAACCTCGGCCTGGTCTCCTTCCCGGACGTGCCGCACCGCATGAGCCAGGAGGAGATCGACGCCCGCCACCCGGCGCTGCTGTCCACGCTCGCCGACCACCCGGGCGTCGGTTTCCTGCTCGTGCGCAGCGGGGAGCACGGCGGTGTCGTGCTCGGCGCGCGCGGCGTACGGATACCGCTGGCCGAACTCGACACCGACCCCGGCCCGCTGGCGGTCTTCGGTCCCGGCGCCGCCGACGCCGTACGCCGAACCCACTCCTTCCCGCACGCCGCCGACATCATGGTCAACTCCAGCCACGACCCGGCCGACGGAGAGGTCCTCGCCTTCGAGGAGCAGATCGGCTCCCACGGCGGCCTCGGCGGTGCGCAGGGCCGCCCGTTCCTGCTGTCGCCGCTCGACTGCTCCCCGCCGGTCCGGGAGGGCGAGGACCTCGTCGGCGCCGAGCACGTCCACCGCGTGCTGCGGCGCTGGCTGCACGAGGCCGCCGGGACCGGGCCGCCGCTCACCGCGGAACCGGAGGAACGGGCCGCCTGACCCCCGGTACCGGCGGTCAGTAGTGCGGCCAGAAGCCCGACCGGACCCGGCCGAAGTCGCTCATCATCATGACCGCGGGTGCCATGCCGCCCGGTCCGTGCGGCTGGTCGCTGAACGACACCACCGTGTCCAGCGAGCCGGTCAGCGTGATCAGCTTCTGCAGGGTGACCTGGTCGTCGCGGAACTCCCGCGCCGGCAGCCGGCTGTGCGCGGCCCGCAGCACCTGGATGTGCTGCTTCAGCCGCTTCGTCGCCGCGTCGCGGTCGCGGTCGTACAGGTCGTCCAGCGCGTGGAAGGTGACCTCGCTGGTCCACAGGCCCATCGCGTGCACGGCCACGGTCTCCTCGGTGAGGGTGAGGTCCGCGGCCAGCCCGAGTTCGTGCCGGTGCCCCTCGCGCGTGACGGTGTCGACGTACTGCACGGCCCCGGTGCCCAGGGGGTGCGGCTCGCGGCCCGGCGGCACGGTCAGTTCGAGGACGATCCAGTACGTCTCACCGAACGCGAGGTCGGGCGCGAAGATACGGATGCCGGTCTCCTCGGCGATGAGGTCCGGGAGGGCCTCGGCGCCGTAGTCCCGCCGTGCCCGCTCGGCCGCCTGGGCCGCCTCCCTCAGCACCGCCGCCCGGGCGCGCGGGTCGGTGACCAGGTCGTGACCGTACAGGTGGCGGATCTCCACGTCCGGGGCGATGTCGAGGCGGAGCTGGATGTCGATGGCGGCCAGATGGTCGCGCCGGTTCAGGTCGGCGAGCAGGTCCGTGCCCACCTGCTCGGGACGGGTGACGAACGTCGCGTGACCGCCGGCCAGCCCGGCCAGCGCCGCCAGTTCGGGCATCCGCGCGTCGGAGCCGAAGCCGAAGCACGACACGGTGAGGTCGCCGCGGAGCTTGGCCGCGATGTTCGTGCGGATCCTGACCCAGTCCCGTTCGCCGGAGGTCGGGCCGCCGTCGGAGAAGAGGTACAGGCAGTTGACCGTGCGCCCGCCGAGGGCGTTCCGGCCGATCTCGTCGATGCCGTACTGCACACCGAGGTTGATGTCCGTGCCGCCGCCGGCTCTCAGCCCGGCCACCACCTGGGCGAAGCGCTCGCGAGGCAGCTCCCGTTTGGCGGTGGCGGGCAGCACCGTGCGGACGTGGTGCTCGAAGGTGATGACGCCCAGGCAGTCCGTCGGCCGCAGCCGGTCGTAGAGGGTCTGCAGGGCCTCCTTGACGCAGTCGAGCTTCTCGCCGTGCATCGAGCCGCTGGTGTCCACGACGAAGACGAAGTTCACCGGAAGCGGCTCGGCGGGGGCGTCCTCGGGGGGTGCCTCGCCCGCCTTGAGGGTGATCTCCAGGAAGTGGGTCGTCGCCTCGTCGGCCCTGAACTCGCCCTGTGCGGCCGCCAGCCCGTGGCTGACGCCGACGGCCCGGCCGGGCGGGGGACCGGGCACCTGCTCGGTGCGGGCCGCCACGAAGTCGTCGAACCGGATCTGCTCCTGCCCGATGATCACGCCCTGCTCGATGAGATCCCGCACGCCGAGGGGGGAACGGGTGCCGAAGGCGCTGTTGCGGCGGATGAAGAGTCCGTCGTGGGGGAGGGGCCGGCCGGTGCGGCGGAACAGGGGCGGGCGACGGCCGGCCGGCTGGGCGTCATGGCTGATGGTGCGCCGTTGCGCGACGGTACCGAGGGGATCGGCCGCCGCGGATGAGGGGACCGCCTCGAGGGGGCCGGGATGGTGGACGAACTCGTGGTCCTCGTCGCCGGACGGCGGTGGCCCGGCGGGCCCGCGGGAGCCCGGCGGAGGTTGCGCGGAGCGCCACCTGGGTGCTCGGATCTCTCTGTCGAGGGAGGCGGGGAAGAGCCGGTCGTCCTCGTCCGCGTCCGGAGGCGGAGCGCTCAGACGGCCGAGGTAGGTGCTGCCGAGCTCCAGGTGGGACGCCGCCCCCGACTGCTGCACGGCGAACCGCCCGTCGAGCGGGGCGAACGCCGACCGGATCTCCCGACCCGCCCGCAGCCATCCCCACAGCAGGGCGTCCTGGCCGTCCGGGGCGGGCGGGGTGATCCCGGGGTGCACGACCGCCGTCAGCGTCCGATGCCAGCGCACGGCCCGTCGAAGCTCCACGGCCCAGTCCTCGGCGCTCTCCCCGAGCACCGGCCCGGCCGGCAGTCCGATGCGGGCCGCGAAGTCCCGGCACAGCGGCGCGCGCTCGGCGCGCACCGCCCGCCCGGCCGCGGTCGGAGCACCCTCCTGGGGCAGCTCCACCACCAGCAGCGCCAGCCGGTCCCCGTCGTCCGGGCCCATGGGCCCCGGCGCGGCCGAGCCGCCCGGAAGCGGGGCACCCGGCGGGAGCGACGACTCCTTTGAGGACGGCGTCCCCGCCGACGACGAGGCGCCCTCCACGCGAGAGGCCCCCTCCGGGCGCAACGAGCCTTGCGGTAGAGAGGCCTCCGCCACCGTGGCCGGTTCGCACAGCCGAAGTCCTGCTCCGCAGCGCAGGAGTTGCCACAGCGCGCCGCCCGGCCGGGGGCGCGCGTCGCGCGGGATCCGAGCGCCGGGGTGGATCAGGAGCACCGCGTCCGGGAGCCGGGCGAGGAGTGCGTCGGCCTCCTCCGCCGAGCGGGCCGGCGGAGAAACCGGGAGCAGGTCCGCCCCGGCCGCGGCGGTCAGCGCCTCCCTCAGCGCCTCATCCGGTTCGTGGTACGACCCGTACGATCCACCGCCGGCGCCCCCGCCCGCGACGGTGGCCGGCGGGAGGAAGAGGACCGCCTTCCGCTGCTCTTCGTTCCTGCTCCGCTCACTCCGCATGGGCATCCTCCGTGGTACGGGTGGGGAGCGGGCACCGCGCCTCGAGCTCCGTGCGGGTGCGCACCCCACCGTCGAACATTCCCTCGGCCCGCAACTGGCGCAGCCACGCGTCGAGTTCGCCGCTCAAGCCGGTGCTCTCCACCGACAGCCGCGCGGCCCGGTCACGCCGGTCGGGGTCGCCCGCCAGCAGGAGCAGCTCTATCTTCAGCGCGATGGAGTACGGGTCCCGGCCGTCCAGCTTCAGCGCCTCCTCGACATAGCCGTACGCCACGTCGAGGTTGGACCGGACCAGCGCGATCCTGGCCTTCCAGTACCAGAACACGGACGACTCGCGGTCCAGCCGGGACGCCTCCAGGGCGCGCTCCGCCTGGTCGGCCTCCCCGCTCTCGACGTGCCGGCGCACCGTGGTGAGCTTGCGCTCCGCACCGCTGCCGCCGCCGGCCTTCGCGCGGGCGGCCGGGCCGGTGACCACGCGCACGGCGAGGAACAGCACCGCCAGCAGGAACAGCAGCAGCATGCCCACGAGGACCAGGAACTGCCGGACACCCGTGCTTTCGGCGAGGGTGGCGAAGATCCCGAGGATCGCCACGGCGAAGGCCAGCACGACCACGGCCCCGAACAGGGCGGTCGCCTGCGCCGACGTGAGCGTCCGGAACATCCGCCTGCGGATGATGTCGCGCACGAGGTCCCGGTAGAGCAGGTACAGGACACCGAGAGCGACCCCACCAAATCCCGCGATTCCCCCAAGGACTTGGAAGAGTTCGACCATGAAACGGACTGTAGGGCCTCCCCCCTCCGTCCGGCAGGCGATTCACACACCTTCTCCGGCAGGTCGCGGCCCGCTCGGTGGTTGTGCACGGCGCGGATGTGATCGGATGGCGGTTACGGAACCCCGGCAACGGGAACCCTGGCGAAAGGTATGGAACCAACCGTGGCAACCACGCGCACCGCTCACACCGTCTGGGAAGGCAACCTGCTCGAGGGCAACGGCGTCGTCACCTTCGACTCCTCCGGCATCGGCCAGCAGCCGGTGTCCTGGCCGTCGCGCGCCGAGCAGGCGAACGGGAAGACCAGCCCCGAGGAGCTGATCGCAGCCGCCCACTCCAGCTGCTTCTCCATGGCGCTGTCGCACGGCCTCGCCGGCGCCGGCACCCCGCCCACCACCCTGCGGACGAAGGCGGACGTCACCTTCCAGCCGGGCGAGGGCATCACGGGCATTCACCTCAGCGTCGAGGGCACGGTCCCCGGCGTCGACAACGACGCGTTCGTCGCCGCGGCCGAGGAAGCCAAGAAGAACTGCCCGGTCAGCCAGGCCCTGGCCGGTACGACGATCACCCTGGACGCGAAGCTCGCCTGAGGCGAGGCCCACGTCCGACGGTGCCGCGCCCCTCGTCCCGGGCGCGGCATCGGTGTTCCCGGGTAGAGCGGCAGCCGGCGGGTACGCGGCATTGACAACGGCGCACTCAAGTTTTGTGCTGGAGAGCAGGAGGCGCCCGGAAGGGGACGAAGATGGCACGTGCGGTCGGGATCGATCTCGGGACGACGAACTCGGTGGTGGCCCTGCTGGAAGGCGGCGACCCCACCGTCGTCGCCAACGCCGAGGGCGCGCGCACCACGCCGTCGGTCGTGGCGTTCGCCAAGAACGGCGAGGTACTCGTCGGCGAGGTGGCCAAGCGGCAGGCGGTGACGAACGTGGAGCGCACCGCACGCTCGGTCAAGCGTCACATGGGGGACGCGAACTGGCGCTTCCCGGACAAGGGCTCCGTCGACGGCACCCGTTACCGGGCGCAGGAGCTGTCCGCGCGCGTCCTGCAGAAGCTGAAGCGGGACGCGGAGGCCTACCTCGGCGAGGACGTCACGGACGCGGTGATCACCGTGCCGGCGTACTTCGACGACGCCCAGCGGCAGGCGACCAAGGAGGCCGGGGAGATCGCAGGGCTGAAGGTCCTGAGGATCATCAACGAGCCGACGGCCGCCGCGCTCGCCTACGGCCTGGACCGGGGCGAGGAGCAGACCGTGCTCGTCTTCGACCTCGGCGGCGGCACCTTCGACGTCTCCCTGCTGGAGATCGGCGACGGCGTCATCGAGGTCAAGGCCACCAACGGCGACACCCACCTCGGCGGCGACGACTGGGACCAGCGGGTCGTCGAGCATCTGGTCAAGCGGTTCAAGGGCCAGTACGGCGTCGACCTCGGCAACGACAAGATGGCGGTGCAGCGGCTGCGGGAGGCCGCCGAGAAGGCCAAGATCGAGCTGTCGTCGTCCTCCGAGACGACGATCAACCTGCCCTACATCACGGCCTCCGCCGAGGGCCCGCTGCACCTGGACGAGAAGCTGACCCGGGCCCAGTTCCAGGAGCTCACCGCCGATCTGCTGGACCGCTGCCGCAAGCCCTTCCACCAGGCCGTCAAGGACGCGGGCGTCAAGCTCTCGGCCGTCGACCACGTGATCCTCGTCGGCGGCTCCACCCGGATGCCGGCCGTGACCGACCTGGTGCGGGAGCTGACCGGCAAGGATCCGCACAAGGGCGTCAACCCCGACGAGGTGGTGGCCGTGGGCGCCGCCCTCCAGGCGGGCGTGATCCGCGGCGACGTCAAGGACGTCCTCCTCCTCGACGTCACCCCGCTGTCCCTCGGCATCGAGACCAAGGGCGGCATCATGACCAAGCTCATCGAGCGCAACACCACGATCCCGACCCGGCGTTCGGAGATCTTCACCACCGCCACCGACAACCAGCCCTCGGTCGGCATCCAGGTCTACCAGGGCGAACGTGAGATCGCCGCGTACAACAAGAAGCTCGGCGTCTTCGACCTCACCGGCCTGCCGCCCGCCCCGCGCGGGGTGCCGCAGATCGAGGTCGCCTTCGACATCGACGCCAACGGGATCATGCACGTCTCGGCCAAGGACCTCGCCACCGGCCGCGAGCAGAAGATGACGGTGACCGGCGGCTCCGCGCTGCCCAAGGACGACATCGACCGCATGATGCGGGAGGCCGAGCAGTACGCCGAGGAGGACCGCAAGCGCCGGGAGGCCGCCGAGACCCGCAACCAGGCCGAGCAGCTCGTCTACCAGACGGAGAACTTCCTCCGCGACAACGGCGACCGCGTGCCCGCCGACACCAAGTCGGAGGTCGAGGCCGCCGCCGCGGAGGTGAAGGCGCTCCTGGAACAGCAGGCGGAGACCCCCGCGCTGCGCACGGCCATCGACAAACTGGCCTCCGTCAGCCAGCGGATGGGTCAGGCGATGTACGCCCAGGCCCAGCAGAGCGGCACGGAGAGCACCGGACAGCAGACGGCACCGCCCGACGAGGACACGGTGGTGGACGCGGAGATCGTCGACGACGAACGCGACACCAGGGGCGGGGCCGCCTAGACCCTGTCGTCGAATTCCCGCCTGCCGTGCGACGACAGGCAGGCCCTAGTACAGGCCGCCCGCGGCGCGGTTCACAGGTTCTCGCGGTACTTCCGCAGCAGCTCGCGGGTCTGCTCGGCGGTGGCGGCGGCGGCCGTCATGCGGTCCAGGACCTCCAGGTGCGCGGAGATCTCCGTGCGGGAGTCCAGGTACAGGGCGCCGGTCAGGTACTCGGTGTAGACCAGGTCGGGCAGCTCCGGCTCGGCGAAGCGGAACAGCGAGAACGGCGCGTACGTCCCCGCGTGCGGCCCCCGGGCGAACTCGGCGACCTGCACCGTCACCCGGTCCCGCTCGGTGTAGTGGAGCAGCTTGTCGAGCTGCTCGCGCATCACCTCGGGGCGGTCGCTCACCGGCCGCCGCAGCACCGTCTCGTCGATGATCACCCACAGGTGCGGCGGATCGGCCCGCTCCAGCAGCTGCTGCCGGGCCATGCGCAGCGACACGTGCCGCTCGACCGCGTCCGGCCTGCGCTGCCCGACCGTCCCCGCCTCCAGCACCGCCCGCGCATAGCCCTCCGTCTGGAGCAGCCCCGGCACGAAGTGCGGCTCGTAGGAGCGGATCAGCCGGGCGGCGCCCTCCAGGCTCACATACAGGCTGAACCACTCCGGCAGCACGTCGTGGAACCGCTGCCACCAACCCGGCGCGTTGGCCTCCTCGGCCAGCGCGACGAACGCGGCGGCCGCCTCGTCGCCCACCCCGTAGGCGCTCAGCAACATCTGCACGTACGGGATCTTCAGCGCGACCTCGGCCGTCTCCATCCGCCGTACCGTCGCGGGGGCCACCCGCAGGACGCGCGCGGCCGCCTCGCGTCCCAGCCCGGCCTTCTCCCGCAGTTCCTGAAGCCGTCTGCCGAGCACCACCTGGCCCACGGTGGGCGCGGCCCGCCGCTCACTCACGCCACGCCTCCCGGCTCTTTCCCGCCCACGACGAGTGAAGGTACTCGACGGTGGCCGGATCGGCGGGCAGGAACGTCTCGATCGCCAGTTCCGCCACCGTCACGTCCATGGGCGTGTTGAAGGTGGAGATGGAGGAGACGAACGACAGCACCCGACCGTCGTGCTCGATCCGCATCGGCAGCGCGAAGTACGGCGCCTGCCCGGACGGCTCCGCCGTCTCCGGAGCGCTCCGCGGCACCGGGTAGGCCGCCACCTCCTCGTACAGCTCGCGCAGCGCGGCCGAGCGGTGCAGCGCGACCTGCCGCTCCATCTGGGCGAGCAGATGCCCGCGCCACTCGCGCAGATTGCGGATGCGCGGCGCCAGACCGTCCGGGTGCAGGGTCAGCCGCATCGCGTTCAGCGGCGCGGCGAGCAGCCGCTCCGGGACGCCCTCCAGCAGCCTCGTGATGCCCCGGTTCGCGCTCACCACGTCGTACGTCGCGTCGACCACCAGCGCCGGATACGGCTCGTATCCCCGGATCAGCTGCTCCAGGCCCTCGCGCAGCGGGCCGAGCGCCGGGTCGTCCAGCGGGGTCTGCCGGTACCTCGGGGCGTAACCGGCGGCCAGCAGCAGGGCGTTGCGCTCCCGCACCGGCACTTCCAGGTGCTCCGCCAGCCGCAGCACCATCTCCTCGCTCGGCCGGGACCGTCCGGTCTCGACGAAGCTGATGTGCCGGGCCGAGGAGTCGGCGCGCAGCGCCAGTTCGAGCTGGCTGATCCGCCGCCGTTCCCGCCAGGACCGCAGCAGGGGGCCCACGTCCTGGGCCGCGGGGGCGGTGGGGGACGCGGTGGTGCCGGACGCGACAATGGCCATACGCATGACCGTAGTCGAGGAGGGGGCGTATGACCGAGCCGTGGAGGCCGTCCTGGGAGGCTACGGCGGTGTACCGCGCCAGAGTGCGCGGCTGCCTGCTGGGCGGCGCCGTCGGGGACGCCCTCGGCTATCCGGTGGAGTTCGACTCCCTGGACCGGATCCGCGCCGTGCACGGCCCGCGCGGCGTGACCGGCCTGGTGCCCGACGGGGACGGCGTGGTGGGTCGTATCACCGACGACACCCAGATGACCCTGTTCACGGTGGAGGGCCTGCGCCAGGCCCACGAGCGCGAGCGGCTGCGGGGCATCGGCGGCGGCTGGCCCCGCCTGGTGCGCTGGGCCTACGAGCGCTGGCTGGAGACCCAGCGCAGGCAGGGCCCCGAGGACAGTGAGATGGCCGGGCCCTCCGGGGGCTCCTACGAGGGTCCGCGCGGCGGACTGATCACCGAACGGTGGCTGTACGCCCGCCGCGCCCCCGGAAACGCCTGCCTGTCCGGGCTCGCCCAGGACTTCGTGCCCGATCCGGCGGCCGAACTCGGCCCGCCCGGCCCGGTCAACTCCGACTCCAAGGGCTGCGGCGCCGTGATGCGCTCGGCGCCCTTCGGGCTGACCCGCACCGACCCCGCCACCGCCTTCGGCATGGCCGCCCGCTGCGCCCAGACGACCCACGGCCACCCCACCGGTTACTACGCGGCCGGCGCGCTCGCCGCGATCGTCGCGTACCTCGTGTCCGGGGACTCCGTCGAGGGCGCGGTCCTGCGGGCGCTGCGGCTGCTCGCCCGCACCGAAGCTCACGGCTCCGCTCGAACAGGGGGGACCGCCAACCCCGGGCGCGAGGAGACCAGTGCCGCCCTGGAGCAGGCCCTCGACCTGGCCGCACAGGGCACTGGGACGCCCGAGAGACTTCAACGGCTCGGCGCCGGATGGGTCGCCGAGGAGGCCCTCGCCATCGGCGTCTACAGCGCCCTGGCCGCCCCGAGCGTCGAAGACGCCCTGCTGCTCGCCGTCAACCACTCGGGTGACAGCGACTCCACCGGCTCCATCTGCGGAAACATCCTCGGGGCCCGGCACGGCGACCACGGCCTGCCGCACACCTGGGTGGAACACGTCGAGGGCCGCGCCAGGATCGCCGCCCTGGCGGACGACCTCGCGGCCGAGTGCCTGGCCGGCTGAGCCGAGGGCCTCTCGTTTGGATCAGGCCGGGCTCGCGGGGTCTGGTGCCGTGCCTCGCCGCGTTGTCGTCGGTTGGCAGGGCTCCGCCCTGCCGCCCTCCTCCGCCTTGCGATGCACGGCACCAGACCCCGCTCCCTGATCCGGCCTGATCCAAACGAAAGACCCTAGGGCCCGTTCCGGCCCGGGACGCGGCGGCCCTCCTGTGGCAGTCTGAACGGGAACGCGAGGTCCAGGAGAGGTCCAGGAAGGGAGCCGGTCCCATGCCCGTCGCACCGCTGTCGCCCAAGGAGATCGAGGACCGGCTGGCCGAACTGCCCGGCTGGTCCGTCGACGGGGACCGCCTCACCCGCTCCTTCCGGCTCGGCTCGCACTTCGCGGCGACGGCGATGGTCGTGCACATTGCCCAGGTGCAGGAGGAGCTCAACCACCACTCCGACCTGAACCTGGGCTACAACACGGTCTCGCTCAGCGTGAACACCCACAGCGCGGGCGGCGCCGTCACCGAGAAGGACTTTGAACTCGCCCGCCGGGTGCAGGACCTCGCACCGGGACACGGGGCGAGCTGAGCCGCCGCCGGGACGGGGTGGGGGGAACCGCGTGCTGGACTACGACGAGGAAGCCGAGCGCTACGACGCCTCGCGCGGCGGCGAACCAAGAGCGGAGGCCGCGGCGGAGGCCGTCCTCGGCCTCGTGCCGCGGCAGACGCGCGAACTGCTCGACGCGGGCTGCGGCACCGGCATCGTGACCCGCCGCCTCGCCGCCGCCCGCGCCGGTCTGCGGGTGACCGGAGTCGACCGGGCGCCCGCGATGGCCCGGCACGCCGGGGCGCGCCTGCCCGGTGCCGTCGTGCTCGCCGACAGCCGCAGCCTGCCCTTCCCCGACGGTCGGTTCGACGCCGTCACCAGTGTGTGGCTGCTGCACCTGGCGCCCGGCCCCGAGGACGTGCGGGCGATCGTCGCCGAGTGCGCCCGGGTGCTCCGGCCCGGCGGGGTGTACGTCACCACGGTCGACAAGGCCGCCGCGCACAACGTCGGCAGCGACATCGACGCCGTACTCGCCTCCCGGCCCCGCCGCCCGGCCCGCGACGACGCCGGCCTCGTCACCGAGTACGCAGCCGCGTACGGCCTGGTCCCGGTCGGACAGACCCTCTTCCCGGGCCGCGACCAGGGCCGCAGCCCCCGCAGCACCATCGCCGACCTGCGCCGCGGCTGGTTCGTCACGCTGCCGCCGGGCGAACCCCTCGCCGACGCCTTCGCCGCGAGGCTGGCGGCCCTGCCCGACCAGGACCGCCGCCGCCCGGACCCGGTCTTCACCCTGCGGGCGTTCCGCAAGGAGGAGTGAAGGAGGAGCGAGGGGGCGTAAGGGGTAGTTTCCGCGAGGGGGAGCGAGGGGCATCGAGCCGGCGAGCCCGGACGAAGGGGCGCGTGCCGTGTCCGGCACGCGTCCCTCCCCCCGTCAGGAGACCGTGCAGGCCCGGCCGCCGACCGTGAAGGCGGCCGGTCTGCCATTGGTCCCCGACCAGCTCCCGGTGAAGCCGAAGCCCACCGAGGAACCGGCCGCCACGGTGCCGTTCCAGCTCACGTTCCGCGCCGTCACCGACGCGCCCGACTGGGAGTAGTCGGCGTTCCACAGCTGGGTCACCTTCTGCCCGTTCGGGAAGGACCAGGTGAGCGACCAGTCGTTCCAGGCCGTGGTGCCGGTGTTGGTCAGCTGGACGTCGGCCTGGAAGCCGTCGGTCCACTGGTTGGTGACCTTGTACGTCACCGCGCAGGGGCCGGCCGGCGGCGGTGTCGTGCCTCCGCCGGAGTCGCCACCGCCCGTGTCTCCTCCGCCCGTGTCCCCGCCGCCGGTGCCGGCGGTGTCGCCGTAGACCACGCCGCGGCCGTTGGTGGAGACGTACACGCGGCCGTAGACCCGGGGGTCGCCCGTGATCGCCGCGCCGGTCCAACCCCACTGGTGGGCGTCGTCGTTGATCCGGGTCCAGCTCGCGCCCTTGTCGGTGGAGCGGAAGATGCCCCGCACCCCGCCGATCTTCGCGCTCGTGTACAGCGTCTGGTACGAGGCGCCGCTCGCCGCCTTGCCGAAGCCGATGGTGTCGGCCTGCTCGACGCCCGCCAGCTTGGTGAAGGCCGCGCCGCCGTTGGTCGAGTGCCACAGCCCGTACGCGCCGTCGCTCGCGCCGCCCGCCAGCCAGATGTCGCCCTTCGTGCCCGGCAGCGCCTTGAAGCGCACGCTGTCACCGCTGGGCAGACCCGTGGCCGACGAGGCGGTGAAGGTCGCGCCGCCATCCGAACTCACGTAGAACTTGCCTGACTTGAAGCCATAGAAGGTTTTCGGATCCACCCGGTCCGACTCCACGACGGCGCCCGCCGGGATCCCGGCCGACGCCGACCACGAGGACCCGAAGCCCGTCGTGTACCGCACGCCCGTACCCGCCGGGCTCCACACGAACCGGCTGCCGTCCGCGGCGGCCGCGACCGTCCCGCCGCCGCTCACGCCCGACGGGTCGGTGCCGGCGAACCAGTTGGCGCCGTTGTCGGTCGAGAACCCGATGTGCGCGCCCGAGTCCGTGTCGCCCACCCGCACCACCGTGTTCGGGTTCGTCTCGGCGAGGTCCAGGCTGGTGCTCGTGGTGAAGGTGGGGGAGGTGAACATCATCGACGGGACCTTCGCCAGATCCGTGTGCCGGAAGCCGCCGATGTCGCCCAGCGCGCTGAGCAGCGGCGCTCCGGAGGGCGGCGACGCCAGGTCGTTCACCGCGGTCTCCTCCAGGCCCTGCACCATCGGGCGCACGGTGAACTGGCCGCCGCCGTCCCATCTGGTGAGGTTCTCGGTGCCGTAGATCGTCGCGCCCGTGCCGTACATCATCCGGTCGGAGTCGAACGGGTCGATCTCCAGCGCCTCCGTCATCCAGCCCAGTTTCGGGGTCTGTTCGGGCGGTGAGGGGTTGGCGCCGAAGGTCAGCCAGGGTGTGGACGACACGTCCATCGTGTAACGGTTCGAGCGGTTCGGGTACGACGTGTAGTCCCAGGCCTGCGTCCAGGTCGCGCCGCTGTTGGTGGAGCGGAAGATCTGCGTGTCCGGCCACCAGGAACTGTAGGCCGTCGCCATGACCGTGCCCGGGTGCTGCCGGTCGAGCGTCAGACCGCTGAAGCCGTAGTAGGTGTCGGCCACCGCGACCGGGCTGATGTTGGTCCAGGTGCCGGTCGCGGTCGCGTACCGCCACAACTGGCCCTTGCCGCCGTCGTACGGTCCGCCCGTGTCGCTGTAGGCGAGATACAGGTAGCCGTTCTTCGCGTCCAGCACGCCCTTGTGGGCCAGGTACCCGGTCGGCTGCCCCGGCAGCCGCTGCCAGGTCGCGCCCGCGTCCGTCGAGCGGTACACCGCGTTGTCCTTGTCGGCGACCCCGGCGTAGACGGTCTTCGTCGCGTTGCCCGAGGTGCCGGTGGACTCGTCGAAGGTGACCCAGACGACGCCCTGGTTGTCGCTGGCGTAGCCGGACGTGTCGCTCGGGTCCTGCGCGTAGTTGCCCGGGTTGGTGAAGCTCGTGACCCGCGACCAGGTCGCCCCCGAGTCCGTCGACCGCCACAGGCCCTTGCCGCTGGGCGCGCCCAGGTACAGCACGCTGTTCCTGTTCGGGTCGATCGCCAGTCGCTCGCCCATCCCGCGGCCCGGCATGTTGCCGCCGAGCTTGAACGGCAGGTCGGCCTTCTTCCAGCTCGCGCCCCGGTCGGTGGAGCGCAGCACGGCGCCGTTGCCCGGGTCCCAGCTGTTGGTGTACGTGCCGACGGCGGCGTACACCCGGTCGGGGGCGGCGGAGTCGGAGGCGAGGGAGACGACGCCGGTGTGGCCCCAGTCGTCCCAGCCGACCGAGTCCAGCAGCGGGGTCCAGGTCTTCGTCGACTGCTGCCAGCGGTAGGCGCCGCCGATGTCGGTGCGGGCGTAGACCAGGTTCTTCTCACTGCGGTTGAAGACGATGCCGGGGACGAAGCCGCCCCCGTCGATGCGGGCGTTCTTCCAGGTGTACGTGTCCGCCGCGACCGCGGCCGGTGCGGCGGGCCGGGCCGCCGCGGACGGGGCGCCGGCGAGCAGTCCGGCGGCGAGTGCGAACACGGCCGTCAGGACACGGGCGGTGCGGGGCGTTCTTCGCACGGTGGGGCTCCTCTCGACGGAGGGCAGGAGGAAGGGGGAGAAGGAGGCAGGAGGCAGGAGCGGGAAGGACGTGACGACCGGGCGGCTCCCCGTGAGGGAGCCGCCCGGTCGGGGTCCCGTCGGCGGATGACGGGCCCCGGTACACGGAGCGTTCAGCGGGGACTTATTCGAGGAGCTCCGCGTACGAACCCATGGCGAGGGCGATGTCCGCCTGCGCCCAGAACCGGTGGTAGGTGAAGACCGGGGCCGCGCCGCCCTTGAGGTAGGACTCGATCTTCGACCAGGCCGGGTCGTTCTTGTAGAAGGAACGGATCGAGGCGAACGTCGACGAGGAGTCGATCTTGTCGCCGTTCGGCATCGTGCCGGTCCAGCCGTTGGGCACGTACACCTTGTCGCCGAACCGGCTGTAGTCGGTGCGGGTCTCCGGGACGGCGATGCCCAGGCTGTCCTGGTTGTTGTTCCACATGCCGTCCAGCAGGGCCTTCGCCGTCGACTTGGCCTGCGCGTCCCCGGACCTGGCGGCGTAGTACGTCAGGGTCTTGGCGTACGCGGCGGCCACACCGACGTCGTTGGTGTAGTCGGCGACGGTGACGTGCAGCCCGCTGTTGGAGCCGGGGGAGGAGGCGTTCCAGGTGTCCGGCTGCCCCGACCACTGGAGCGTGGAGGGGATCTGGAAGGTGCCGTTGGGGTTGACCGTGGTCTTGGACAGCGCCCACTTGACCCACTTGTCGAGTACCGTCTTCGCGGCGGCGTCACCCGTCTGCTGGTAGTACTCGGCGACCCGCTCCATCGACCAGGCCTGGAAGCCGAACCACTGGTTGGACGGCGGGTCGTGGTAGACCGGCTGCCAGTCGTAGTACATGCCGTAGAAGGTCGACGTGCCGGCCGGCGGGGTGGCGTAACGGCCCTGCCAGCTGTTGGTCGCGCCGCCCGCGATGGCGCCCTCGGAGGACTGGAGCCACCGGTAGAACTCCAGTTGCCGCTGGAGCGACTTGCTCCAGTCCGCCACGCCCGTCGCCGACTTGGGCTTCAGGTTGGCGTTGCTGCTCAGCGCGTACGCGGCGAGCGGGTTCTGGTAGCCGCCGTGGACGTGGCTGGAACCGATGCGCCAGGCCCAGCCCGCCGAGGTGTCGGTCGCCCCGCCCCAGGCGTAGTACCAGGAGAGCAGGTAGTGCGAGGCGTCCTTGCCGGTGCCGGCGGGGCAGGAGGAGGGCCCGACACAGTTGCCGATCTTCTTGAAGTACTTGTCGTACATCGAGTACCGCAGGTAGTCGCCCATCTTCGCCGCCTTGGCGACGGTGGCCGACACATCGGCTCCCTTGCCCTGCGCCTTGGCCCACAGATCGGCCCAGTACGCGGCCTGGACGGCGCGCGCGTCGGCGTCGGGGGCGTTGGTGTACTTCCACTGCTTGGCGTAGGAGTCGTCACCGGTGAACAGGTCCAGATAGCCGTTCTTGCCGCCGTACTTGAAGGCGTCGCAGGTGGTCTGCGGCACCGTCTCCCAGACCGACTCCTCGGCGCCGCGCTGGAAGGTGTTGATGTACGACGGTCCCTTGGCCGTGGGGCCGGCCTCGCACTGACCGCCCGGCGTGTTGCCGTAGCCGTAGACGTTGTCGACGTCCTCGATCCAGTGCATGCCGTAGACGTCGTCCGTGCCGTAGGCGGACTTCAGCTCGGACGCGATCGGGTCAGGACCCACCGACACCCCGGAGTCGAGCTTCGCCGGGTACTGGTTGGGCGTGTCCAGCTCGGGCGCGTACGTCGCCGGCTTGGAGGCGGTGTAGAAGGAGTTGGTCGGTTGGTCGGCGTGGGTGGGGATCATGTACTTCTCCATGATCGACCAGGCGCCGTTGAACTTGGTCCAGTCGCCCGTCACCTTGCCGTACATGGCCTGGAGCCACAGGAGGTAGCTGTACGCCTCCGACGTGGTCTCGTGGCCGTGGTCGGGCGCCTCCACGATCAGCGTCTCCACCGAGTGGTAGGGGATGCCGTCGGGGGAGAAGTACCCGTTCGCCGGGTTGGTGATCTTCCCGTACAGGTCCAGGAAGCGGGCGTCGTACGTCTTCGAGGCGGCCAGCTCCGTCACGGTGACCGTGGCCTTGGTGTAGCCGGTCGCCGCGGCCGTGAAGACCGCCGAACCGGTGCCCGAGGAGTCCGCGGTGATGGTCACCTTCTGCGCGGTGTTCCAGTTGGCCGGAGTGAAGGTGAGCGAGGAACCGCCGGTCACCGACAGGCCCGTGTTGCCGGACGTACGGGTGACCCCGACCGTCACATTGGAACTGGGCTGGCTCGACAACTTGACGTCGAAGGTCCCCGACTTGCCCTGCTGGACACCCAGTTGGGTGGGCGAGGCGACCACCGCGGGACCCGAGGCGACCGTGATGCCGACCGGTGTGGACTCCGCGGACGCGCCGAGGCTGTCGTACGCCTTCGCCACCAGCGAATGACTGCCCACGGTCAAGTTGGAGACCGAGAGCGAGTACGGAGCGCTCGTGTCCGTGCCCAGCAGGGTCGTGTCGTCGTAGAACTCGATCTTGGTGATGCTCGCGTTGTCGGCCGCCGCCGCGGTCGCCGCGAGCGGTACGGCGGCGCCCTGGCTGTAGACCGCGCCCGCGGACGGGCTGGTCAGCACCGTCACCGGGGGCTGGTGCGCGCCGGCGCAGGTGGTGCCGTTGACCGCGAAGCTCGTCGGCGCGGTGTTGGTGCCGCTGTAGCTGAACTGGGCACCGGCGTTCACGGCGCTTCCGGCGGCGATCGTCCCGTTGTACGACTCGTTCTTCACGGTGATCGTCTGGCCGGACTGCGACCAGATGCCGTTCCAGCCGTTGCTGAGTTTCTGGTTGCCCGAGTAGCCGTAGGTCAGGGTCCAGCCGTTGATCACGTCCGTACCGCGGTTGGTGATGGTCAGGTCCGCGGTGAAGCCGGAGCCCCAGTCGTTGGTCTTGTAGTCCACGCTGCACTGCAGGGCCGCCGCGTGCGCGGTGGTCGACCCCGTCGACAGCATGGTGAGCGGAAGAGCGAGGGCCGCCACGGCGGCGGTCCACAGCCGCCGCACGCCGCGGCGTCTGCGTCGGGGATGCATGTGCTGGTTCCTCCTTGCGGCTCGGGGGAGGTGGGGGAGGAGCGTCAAGCCGTGAACCAGTGGGAGCGCTCCCATAGTGCGGACGGGTGTCCAGGGGGTCAAGGTCCTTGAAGAGTCGAAAAGATTCGACGCCGGTCAACCTCCTTTAAGAGCTGTTGAGTTGAGGAAGTTCGACAAAAGTTCGCACCCCCTCTGTCCTTCGTCGTCACTTGCCGCTACCTTCACTCGAACCAGTGGGAGCGATTCCATCAGTCGACGCGGCCGTCACGGCGCGCCAGAGCTGCAAGGAGTCGCTCATGCGACACCCCCCGCGTTCAGTCCTTTTAGCCATCGCCGGTGCGGTCGCGCTCGTCGGGAGCGTGGTCGTGCCTGCGGTCACGGCGCACGGAGCCGCACCCGCGTGCACGGTGGAGTACACCGTCACCAATCAGTGGGACGCCGGCTTCCAGGGCGACGTGAGGATAACCAACAACCAGGCTCCGATGAGCAGTTGGAGTCTGACCTTCGACTTCGCGGGCGGTCAGAAGGTCACCCAGGGCTGGAACGCGAAGTGGTCCCAGTCCGGTACGACGGTGACCGCCGCCAACGAGAGCTACAACGGTTCGCTCGGCACCGGCGCGAGTGTCAGCGCGGGTTTCCTCGGCTCCAGGTCGGGGAGCAATCCCGTGCCGACGGCGTTCAAGCTCAACGGCACCACCTGCAACGTCGACTCGGAGCCGTCCACACCTCCGACGGATCCGCCGCCGACCGGTAACGGCAAGGCGCCCGCCCTGCACGTCTCCGGCAGCAAGCTCGTCGACGCCGCCGGGAACAACCGCCGGCTGCTCGGGGTCAACCGCTCCGGCGGCGAGTTCATGTGCGTCCAGGGCTACGGCATCTGGGACGGTCCCGTGGACGACGCCGCGATCAAGGCGATCGCCGACTGGAAGGCGAACGCCGTCCGTATCCCCCTCAACGAGGAGTGCTGGCTGGGTCTTTCCAACATCAAACCGCAGTACGCGGGCGCGAACTACATCAGCGCGGTCAAGGAGCTGGTGGCCCGGGTCGAGGCGTACGGCATGACCCCGATCGTCGAACTGCACTGGACCTACGGCCAGTACACCGGCAACTCGGCGGGCTGCTCCGACGTCCACGCCACCTGCCAGAAGCCGATGCCCGACGCCCAGTACACCCCGTCGTTCTGGTCCTCGGTCGCCGGCACCTTCAAGGGTGACCAGGCCGTCGTCTTCGACCTGTTCAACGAGCCCTATCCGGACCGGGCGACCTCAAGTCTCACCGACGCGTGGAAGTGCTGGCGCGACGGCGGCACCTGTCCGGGAATCGGGTACCAGGTCGCCGGCATGCAGAGCCTCGTCGACGCGATCCGCGGTGCCGGGGCCAAGAACGTCATCCTCGCCGGTGGTCTCGCGTACTCCAACGACCTCGGTCAGTGGCTCACCTACCGGCCCAGCGACCCGACCGGCAATCTGGGCGCCTCCTACCACGTCTACAACTTCAACACCTGCTCCAGCGCGAGCTGCTGGAACTCCACCCTCGCCCCGGTCGCGGCCCAGGTGCCGCTGGTGGCCGGGGAGATCGGCGAGAACACCTGCTCGCACGGATTCATCGACCAGGTCATGAAGTGGTTCGACGACCGTGGCCTGTCCTACCTGGGCTGGACCTGGAACACCTGGGACTGCTCCTCCGGGCCGTCCCTGATCTCCGCCTACGACGGTACGCCCACGGCGTTCGGCGCCGGGCTGCGCGACCACCTGCGCGCCCTCAGCCCCTGAGTCCCTCCCCGCAGGTCCGAGTCCGCAACTCCAAATCCACACCCCCGAGTCCTTACGACCCTTTCCGGAAGGCCGAAAGGCCGAAAGGCCGGAAGGCCGAAATTCCGAAAGTCCCCTATCCGCAAGTCAAGTTCGAAAGAAGGAGCACTTCGCACTCATGAGCCGCACCAGAACATCGATACTCGCCGCCATGGCCCTGGTGGCCGGGGCCACGGGGGCGGCGCTGACCGCCGCACCCGCCAGCGCCGCCGTCCCCTGTACCGTCGACTACAAGGTCAACCAGTGGGACAGCGGCTTCACCGCCGATGTCACCGTCAAGAACAACGGCGCCGCCAAGTCGAGTTGGTCGCTGAAGTGGACCTACGCCGGCAACCAGAAGGTCACCAGCGGCTGGAACGCGAAGATCAGCCAGAGCGGTGCCAACGTCACCGCGGCCAACGAGAGCTACAACGGCAGCCTTCCCACGGGCGGTTCCGTCAACTTCGGCTTCCAGGGCACCTACAGCGGCACCAACGCGATCCCGGCCGCCTTCACCCTCGACGGTGTCACCTGCAACGTCGACAGCGGCGGTGGCGACCCCGGCGGCGGTGACCCGGGCGGCGGCAACCCCGGAGGCGGCAACGGAAGCCGGGTCGACAACCCGTACACCGGCGCCAAGGTGTACGTGAACCCGGAGTGGTCCGCGAAGGCCGCCGCGGAGCCGGGCGGCAGCCGCGTCTCCAAGCAGCCCACCGGCGTCTGGCTCGACCGCATCGCCGCGATCAACGGCGTGAACGGCGGCATGGGTCTGCGCGCCCACCTCGACGAGGCCCTGAAGCAGAAGGGCAGCGGCGAGGAGGTCATCCAGGTCGTCGTCTACGACCTGCCGGGACGCGACTGCGCGGCCCTCGCCTCCAACGGCGAGCTCGGCCCGACGGAGATCGACAAGTACAAGACCCAGTTCATCGACCCGATCGCGGCCATCCTCGGCGACGCCAAGTACTCCTCGCTGCGGATCGTCACCACCATCGAGATCGACTCGCTGCCGAACCTGGTCACCAACACCAGCGGCCGCGCCACCGCCACACCGCAGTGCGACACCATGAAGGCCAACGGCAACTACGTCAAGGGCGTCGGCTACGCACTGGCCAAGCTCGGCAAGATCCCGAACGTCTACAACTACATCGACGCCGGGCACCACGGCTGGATCGGCTGGGACGACAACTTCGGCCCGTCGGCCGACATCTTCAAGCAGGCGGCCACCAGCGAGGGCGCGTCCGTCAACGACGTGGCCGGCTTCATCACCAACACGGCCAACTACAGCGCCCTGAAGGAGAACAACTTCACGATCAACGACCAGGTGAACGGCGTCTCGGTGCGCCAGTCCAAGTGGGTGGACTGGAACCAGTACGTCGACGAGCTGTCGTTCGCGCAGGCCTTCCGCAACAAGCTCGTCTCGGTCGGCTTCAACTCCAACATCGGCATGCTGATCGACACCTCCAGGAACGGCTGGGGCGGATCGGCGCGTCCGGCCGGTCCGGGTGCCAAGACCAGCGTGGACACCTATGTCGACGGCGGGCGCTACGACCGTCGCATCAACACGGGCAACTGGTGCAACCAGGCGGGTGCCGGTCTCGGTGAGCGTCCGCAGGCGGCGCCGGCCGCCGGCATCGACGCCTACGTGTGGATGAAGCCCCCGGGGGAGTCCGACGGTTCCAGCTCGGCCATCCCGAACGACGAGGGCAAGGGCTTCGACCGCATGTGCGACCCGACCTACGGCGGCAACGCCCGCAACGGCAACAGCGCGTCGGGCGCGCTGGCGAACGCTCCGGTCTCCGGGCACTGGTTCTCCGCCCAGTTCCAGGAGCTGATGAAGAACGCGTACCCGCCTCTGCCGTGATCTGAGGCGATCCGCCGGGGCCGGCCCTGCCGGGCGGCCCCGGCGGGCGGCGAACGGCTCATCCCCGCGGCCGGGGGGCACATGCCCCCCGGCCGTTTTGCCGCCTCGGCAACAGGAGTGGCCCTCTCCCGGTGCGTCGGCGCAGGCTGGCAGCACCGGACAAGAGAGGCTGATCACATGGCGCACCTACCCCACGGACACCACGACCACCAGGGGGCTCACCCCGGTCGGCACGGCCACCAAGGCCACGGTCACACCGACCTCGACTGGGCCGTCATGGCTCCGCTCCTCGAAGCCCAGGCGGAGCTGTTCGCGCCCCTGTACGGGAAGGTCATGGCGTGGCTGGGGAAGCAGGCGCCCGAGCCCGGCCTGGTCGTCGACGCCGGCAGCGGGCCGGGTGTGATCTCCGGCCTCTTCGCCGAGGCGTTCCCGCGCGCGCGGGTCGTCGCGGTGGACGGCTCCGAGCCGCTGCTGGAGCGGGCCCGGGCCCGAGCCGCCCGCCTCGGCCTGGCTGATCGCCTCGACACCCTCACCGGTGAACTCCCCGAAGTGCTGGACCAGTTGGAGTACCCGGCGGATCTGTTGTGGGCCGGCAACAGCCTGCACCACCTGGGCGACCAGCGGGCCGCCCTCGCCGCGTTCGCCGAGCGGCTGGCGCCCGGTGGCACGCTCGCCCTGCTGGAGGGCGGCCTGCCCGCCCGGTTCCTGCCCCGCGACCTCGGCATCGGCCGGCCGGGCCTCCAGGCACGTCTCGACGTGGTGCAGGAGGACTGGTTCGCGCGCATGCGGGCGGAGCTGCCGGGCTCGGTCGCCGAGACCGAGGACTGGCCGGCGCTGCTGGCGTCCGCGGGGCTGAAGCCCAGCGGCACCCGCAGCTTCCTGCTCGACCTGCCCGCCCCGGTCTCCGCTCCGGCCCGCGCCTACGTCGCCGCGGATCTGAACCGGCTCCGCGAGTCCCTGGAGAGCGGCATCGACGACGAGGACCGTGCCACCCTCGACCGGCTCCTCGACCCCGAGGACGAGGCGAGCGTGCACCGCAGGGGCGACCTCTTCGTGCTCAAGGCGTACACGGTGTACACGGGGGTGCGGACCGGCTGAGCCGCAGGGGCACGGTGGTTGACTTCAAGAGCGCTCCAAGTGATGGACTGCCCCGCGTTCACCGACACGCAGGGGGCAACCATGACCGACTCTTCTGTCACGCTCATCACCGGCGGCGGCTCCGGCATCGGCGCCGCCGTCGCCCGGCAGTTGCTCGGCGCCGGGCACCGGGTGGCCGTCACCGGGCGCGGTGAGCGGCGGCTCCGTGAGTTCGCCGACGGACTGGGACGTCCCGAGGGACTGTTGACGATCGCGGGGGACACCGCCGAGTACGACCAGGTGCGGGCCGCCGTGGAGAGCACCGTGAGGGAGTTCGGCCGGCTCGACGCGGTCGTCGCCAACGCCGGGACCGCCACCCACGACACGGTCGCCGACGGCGACCCGGCCGGCTGGCGGGAGATGGTGCTGACCAATGTGCTCGGTCCCGCGCTGCTCGTCCGCGCAGCCATCGGCGCCCTGAAGGAGACCCGGGGGCGGATCGTGCTGGTCGGCAGCGTCGCCGGGTTCGTGCCCACGCCCGGCAACCTCTACGGGGCGACCAAGTCGGCGGTCACCGCGCTCGCCGAGAACACCCGCCGCCAGGTCACCGAGTGGGGCGTGGGGGTGACCCTGATCGCGCCCGGCCGGGTGGAGACCCCGTTCTGGGACGAGTACGGCGGCCTCCCGCCGGGACGTCTGCTGACCGCCGACCAGATCGCCGGCTCGGTGGTGTGGGCGCTCCGGCAGCCGGAGGGCGTCGACGTCAACACGGTCGTCGTACGACCGCTCGGCCAGCCCAACTGAGCCCGCCCGTCCTCCTGGCTCAGTTGGCGGCGATGAACTCCCTCGCCAGCCGCTCGCCGAGCGTGACCGCCGCGCTGTGGCTCTCGATCGGCGAGACCCGGGAGTTCTTGAACAGGATGTACGTCACGCCGGAGTCGACGCCGCCGGTGACCGGGTCCGGGTTGATGCCGAGGGCCTTGGCGGTGGCGTACGAGGCCTCACCGATGATCTTCGAGGGGCCGGTGTCGCCGACGACCGCGTACTCGACCCTGTCGGCGTGGATCACCGCCACCACGCTGCCGCCGCGGATGCCGGATCCGGCGTAGTTCCAGATGCTGCTCGCGCTCGGGACCACGACGTACGGCAGCGACTCGGACTTGAGCGGTCGGCCGTCGGACTGGTGGAAGGCCGTGTCGTTCTGGAA
The DNA here is from genome assembly GCF_042896885.1 of Streptomyces sp. NPDC001231. Lineage (NCBI taxonomy): Bacteria > Bacillati > Actinomycetota > Actinomycetes > Kitasatosporales > Streptomycetaceae > Streptomyces > Streptomyces sp. NPDC001231. Next base: position 80,208 of record NZ_JBIAXS010000027.1, on the reverse strand, counting down.
CCAGGGGTCGATTCTCTCGTTGCAGTGGGTGGTGCGCTGGCCGTCGCAGTCGATGTCCATGTCGGCCTTCCAGAACACCGCCCCGTTCTTGCCGCACACCGGGACCGTGGCCGAAGCGCCCGCGTCCTTGCGGTACTTGCCGTTGGAGATCTGCCGGCAGGTCTTCACCTTGGCGAGCAGGTCGGCGGCGTCGACCGAGCCCTCCCGTATGGACCGGGGTCCGGTGGCGCCGGAGGCGTGCGCGGGGAGTATTCCGGTGGTGAGCAGGGCCGCGCTCAGGGCCGTGGCGAGGGGCGGTCTTCGTATGTGCACTGCGGGCTCCTTCTGTCAGGAAAGTTTCCTTACCGGGAGGTGCGTTGCAACAGCGACGAAGCGCGGCGCGCCCCGGAACCGCCGGGCAGAGGTCCGGGGCGCGCCCTGCGCCGTCCGAGTCAGACGATCTCGAACGTCGCCGGGTCCGGGCCCAGGCGCCGGTCCTCGTTCAGGGCGCTGATCGCCCCGAGGTCCTCGTCGTCCAGGCTGAAGTCGAAGACCTCGATGTTCTCCCGGATCCGGGAGGGCGTCACGGACTTCGGGATCACGACGTTGCCGAGCTGGAGGTGCCAGCGCAGCACGATCTGGGCGGGCGTGCGGTTGTGCTTCTGTGCGATCGCCACGATCGCCGGGACCTCCAGGAGGCCCTTGCCCTGGCCGAGCGGCGACCAGGCCTCGGTGGCGATGCCCTGCTCCGCGTGGTACTCGCGGGCGGCGTGCTGCTGGAGGTGCGGGTGCAGCTCGATCTGGTTGACCGCCGGGATCACCGAGGTCTCGGCGATCAGGCGCTCCAGGTGCTCGGTAAGGAAGTTGGAGGTGCCGATCGCCCGGATGCGCCCGTCCGCGTGCAGCTTCTCGAACGCCTTGTAGGAGTCGACGAACTTCCCCCGGGCCGGCGTCGGCCAGTGGATCAGGTAGAGGTCCACGTACTCCAGGCCGAGCTTGTCCAGCGACGCGTCGAAGGCGCGCAGCGTGGAGTCGTACCCCTGGTCGCTGTTCCAGAGCTTGGTGGTGACGAAGACCTCCTCGCGCGGGATGCCGGATGCGGCGATGGCCTTGCCGGTGCCCTCTTCGTTGCCGTAGATCGCCGCTGTGTCGACGCTGCGGTACCCGGCCTCCAGTGCGGTGGCGACGGCCAGCTCCGCCTCGTCGTCCGGCACCTGCCAGACGCCGAAGCCCAGCTGGGGCATCTCGACGCCGTTGTTGAGGATGATCGGGGGGACCTTGCTGCTCACTCGCTTCTCGATCCTTCGCTTGTCGTCGTGTGTCGGTCCCATCGTCAACGATCACGAGCCTGATCGCATTCCTGAGCGGCCGTTCCGGCCGGAACCGGCCGGGCGGCTGGGGCGGTGCGCCCCCGATCAGACCCGGTACAGCGCCTCCACCTCGTCGGCGTACGCGTTCTCGATGGCCTTGCGCTTGAGCTTCAGGGACGGGGTCAGCAGACCGTGCTCCTCGGTGAACGGCTGGGCGAGGATACGGAACGTGCGGATCGACTCGGCCTGCGAGACCAGTGTGTTGGCGGCGACCACCGCACGGCGGACCTCCGTCTCCAGGTCGGGGTCGTGCACCAGCCGGGCCGCCGGCATCCGCGGCTTGCCGCGCATCCGGAGCCAGTGCTCGACGGCCTCCGTGTCGAGGGTGACCAGCGCGGCGACGTAGGGGCGGTCGTTGCCGACGACGATGCACTGGGAGACCAGCGGGTGGTCGCGCACCCGTTCCTCCAGCACGCCCGGCGCCACGCTCTTGCCGCCGGAGGTCACCAGGATCTCCTTCTTGCGGCCGGTGATCGTCAGATAGCCGTCCTCGTCGAGGGAGCCGAGGTCGCCGGTGGCCAGCCAGCCGTCGTGCAGGGCCGCGTCGGTGGCCTTCTCGTTGTGGAGGTAGCCCTGGAAGACGTTGTCGCCGCGCAGCCAGATCTCGCCGTCGTCGGCGATGTGCACGGTGCTGCCCGGGATGGGCTGCCCGACCGTGCCGTAGCGGGTGCGCTCGGGCGGGTTGGCGGTGGCCGCCGCGGTGGACTCGGTCAGCCCGTAGCCCTCGTAGATCTGCACCCCGGCGCCCGCGAAGAACAGGCCGAGCCGGCGGTCCATCGCCGAGCCGCCGGACATCGCGTTGCGGATCCTGCCGCCCATCGCGGCGCGCACCTTGGAGTACACGAACTTGTCGAAGAACTGGTGCTGCATCCGCAGTCCGGCCGAGGGGCCGGCGCCGATGCCCCACGCCTTGGCCTCGACGGCGTCCGCGTACTTCACGGCGACCTCGACGGCCTTCTCGAACGGCCCATCCCTGCCCTCCTTCTCCGCCTTGCGGCGGGCGGCGCTGAACACCTTCTCGAAGATGTACGGCACCGCCAGGATGAACGTCGGCCGGAACGCCTGGAGGTCGGGCAGCAGCGCGGAGGCGCTCAGCTGCGGCTGATGGCCGAAACGGACCTTGCCGCGGATCGCGGCGACCTCCACCATCCGGCCGAAGACGTGGGCGAGCGGCAGGAACAGCAGCGTCGCCGCCTCGTCGCCCTTCCTGCTGTGGAACACCGGCTCCCAGCGCTCGATCACCGTGTCCGACTCGTACATGAAGTTGCCGTGCGACAGCACGCAGCCCTTGGGCCGGCCGGTGGTGCCGGAGGTGTAGATGACGGTCGCGACCGAGTCCGGGGTGACCGCCTCCCGGTGCCGGTGCACCACGTCGTCGTCGATGTGCCCGCCCGCGTCGTACAGCTGCTGCACGACGCCGGTGTCCAGCTGCCACAGCAGGCGCAGCCGCGGGAGCCGGTCGATGACGGTGGCGATCGTCATCGCGTGCTCCTCGTGCTCCACGACCGCCGCCGTGACCTCCGCGTCGTACAGCATCCAGAAGCACTGCTCGGCCGAGGAGGTGGGGTAGAGCGGCACCACCTGGGCGCCGATCGTCCACAGGGCGAAGTCGAACAGCGTCCACTCGTAGCGGGTACGGGACATGATCGCGACGCGGTCGCCGAACCGGATGCCCTGGGAGAGCATGCCCTTGGCGAGGGCCAGCACCTCGTCGCGGAACTCGGCGCAGGTCACATCCCGCCACCTGCCGAACTCGTCCTTGCGGCCGAGTGCGATGTGGAGCGGGTCGTCCAGCGCATGCTGGAAGACGACGTCGGCCAGTCCGCCCACCGGCGGTGGCAACGTCGACGGAGGGCTGGTGAACTCGCGCAAACCCCGCTCCCGTTCCTTGTGACGCTCCGCACAGCGCCGTGAAAGCTACCCCAGCGCGGCAGGGGGCGGGAGGGCCCGCGAAGGCGGGCAGTGCCCCGGTGGACGCCGGAAAATGCGCTCACAAGGGGAAGGGTCGGACAGGGTTTCCTACGGATCAGTAAGTTTCGGTGCCGTTATCTCCACCGAATCTGTACGGCCCGATTACGGCCCAATCGACCGGCCGGCCCGACGGCCGCGGCGACCGCCGTGAACAAGCCAGGCGCCGGTCGCGGCGATCGTCTGGAACTTGCCGGACGAGCGGCGCGGCGCCATAGGCTGGGCCCCCGTCCGTACTGTCTGGGGGAGTCATGACCAGTAGGTTCACCGAGTTGGTTGTCGACTGCCACGATCCGGAGAGGCTCGCGGCTTTCTGGTGCGAGGTCCTGGACTTCGAGGTGATCGACCGGAGCGAGGGCAAGGTCGAGATCGGTTCCTGGGTGCCGACCGTCGAGGAGGTCCGGGCCCGCCAGATGCCGCCGACCCTGATGTTCATCCGGGTGCCCGAGGGCAAGACCGTGAAGAACCGGCTCCACCTCGACGTCAGCCCGATCGACGGCAGTACCGACGACGAGGTGGCCAGACTGCTCGGCCTCGGCGCCGCCAAGGTGGACGCGGGCCAGGGACCCGGCCGGAGCTGGGTGGTCATGGCCGACCCCGAGGGCAACGAGTTCGATGTCCTGCGCACCCTGGCACCGTCCGACTACATGGTCGGTCCCAAGGGTTAGGGGCGTGTATCGAATGTGCTGCTCGCCGACGTGACACCGTCGGCGAGCGATCCAAAACCACGTGCGACCTGCGCCCAGTCCTGCTGGGATCATTCGTTATGAATGTCCTTCTCAATGACGCCGACCTGACGGACAGGATGGAGCAGAATCTGGCGGAACATGCCTGTCACCTGCATCGGAGCATGAGCGGTGCGACCGTTACAGAGACTGATGACCTCCTGGTCGCCGACAGCGGCCTGGACGACGACACCTTCAACATCGTTGCCGCGGCAGGCTTCACCGTCACCACCGCTGCGGCACGTATCACCGAGACCGCCCGGACACTGCCTCGCACCGGCCGCCGCTTCTCCTGGTGGGTGGGGCCCGCCTCGCGGCCACCGGACCTCACCGCCCGCCTGACGGCGGCTGGTCTGCCGGCATCCGAACGCGAGACGGCGATGTGGGCCGAGCTGGACGACACCCTGCCGCTGCCCGCCGCCCCAGGACTGGACATCCAGACGGTGGCCACGCCCGAACAGCTCGCCGACTACGCCGCGGTTCTCGCCGCGAACTGGACCCCGCCTGCTGACACCGTCCGCCGCTTCTTCGCCCAGGCCGCCCCGCAGGCCCTGGCCGCGCACTGTCCGGCCCGTTACCTGGTCGGCTACGTGGACGGCCGTCCGGTCTGCTCGGCCGAAGTGTTTCATCACGCGGGGGTCGCCGGGATCTACAACATCTCCACCCTGGCCGCCCACCGCCGACGCGGCTACGGCGGTGCCATCACACTCGCCGCACTCCACACGGCCCGCGACCGAAACCACCACATCGCGGTCCTGCAGGCGTCCACCGACGGCGAGCCCGTCTACCGCCGTCTGGGATTCCGCTCCTGCGGCCAGTTCACCGAACACACCATCAACCCCTGAACGCCCCGAACTCCACAAGCCACCTGCCCGCTTCGGGTGATTCGGCGGAGCAGCTCGACGGCCTTGCGCAGGCGCTTGTTGCAGCCGGGCTGCTGGGGCAGGTACGGGAACAAATGCCGTGCGGTGGCGAAGGAGTCCAGGTCCGGCGTCACAACCGCACTATGGGTTCCCTCGCCTCATGCGCGCAGCCGATCCCTTGGAATCGATCATCTAGCCCACTCCGCGCCGGTGGAGGCGGTCGCCGCTGGTCAGGATGGCCGTGGCCAGGGCGTCGGCCGCGTGGTGGGGCGTGTCGTGACGGCGGCCGTGCACGAGGACGAAGTCGACCCCGCCCAGTTCCGGCAGGCCCGCGCGGTCCGGGACGCGCGCCAGGCCCGGCGGGATCAGGCCACGGGAGTGGGCCATCACGCCGAGGCCCGCGCGGGCGGCGGCCACCAGTCCGTTGAGGCTGCCGCTGGTGCAGGCGACGCGCCACGGCCGGCCCTGGCGCTCCAGGGCCTCCAGGGCGAGGGCCCGGGAGATGCCCGGCGGCGGGTAGACGATGAGCGGCACCGGACGGTCGGGGTCCAGGCGCAGCCGCTCGGCGCCGATCCAGACCAGGCGGTCGCGCCAGACCGGCTCGCCGTGCGGGTCCTCGGGGCGCCGCTTGGCCAGCACCAGGTCGAGCTTTCCGGCGGCGAGCTGCTCGTGCAGGGTGCCCGACAGCTCCACGGTCAACTCCAGGTCGACCTCGGGATGCTCATAGCGGAAGCCCTCCAGGATCTCCGGCAGCCGGGTCAGCACGAAGTCCTCCGACGCGCCGAACCGCAGCCGGCCGCGCACCCGGGCGCCGGTGAAGAACGCCGTCGCCTGCTCGTGCACCTGGAGGATCCGGCGGGCGAAGCCCAGCATGGCCTCGCCGTCCTCGGTCAGCTCCACCGAGTGGGTGTCGCGGGAGAACAGCAGCCTGCCGGTCGCGTCCTCGAGACGACGCACGTGCTGGCTGACGGTCGACTGACGCAGCCCGAGCCGCCGGGCCGCCCCCGTGAAGCTGAGGGTCTGGGCCACGGTCAGGAAGGTGCGCAGCTGGGCGGGGTCGTACACGAGGCACAGGTTACCGCGGTTATCGCGTAACGCGATGACAGTCAGAGCGGTATGACGGATTCCCGATCGGCGTCGGGGGGAGCACGATGGAGAGGGGATCCGTCGGCCTGTGGAACGGGCCGCACGGGCCGCACGGGCGTGACGACGCCCGTACCGATCCGAACAGCACGAGCAAGTGGAGCACCGTGGAACGCCTGCGCAGGACGAACCGGCTGCCGATCGACCCGTACATCGTCCTGTTGCTGGGGACGGTGGGCATCGCGGCACTCCTCCCGGCCCGCGGCGCGGCCGCCCATATGGCCTCGGGCGCCTCGACCGCCGCGATCGCCCTGCTGTTCTTCCTCTACGGCGTCCGGCTGTCCACCCGTGAGGCACTGGACGGCCTGAAGCACTGGCGGCTGCATGTCACGGTCCTGGCCTGCACCTTCCTGATCTTCCCGCTGCTCGGCCTCGCCGCCGGCGGACTCGTCCCGGTGCTGCTGAACCAGCCGCTCTACCAGGGCCTGCTCTTCCTCACCCTGGTCCCGTCGACCATCCAGTCGTCGATCGCGTTCACCTCCATCGCCCGCGGCAACGTGCCCGCCGCGATCTGCGCCGGCTCCTTCTCCTCGCTGGTCGGCATCATCCTGACCCCGCTGCTCGCGGCGGCGCTGCTCGGCAACAGCGGCGGCGGCTTCTCCGGGCACTCGCTGGTCACGATCGTGGTGCAACTGCTCGTGCCGTTCGTCGCCGGGCAGGTCCTCAGGCCGTGGATCGGAGGCTTCGTCGCCCGGCACAAGAAGGTCCTCGGGCTGGTCGACCGCGGCTCGATCCTGCTCGTCGTCTACACCGCGTTCAGCGAGGGCATGGTGCGCGGCATCTGGCACCAGGTCAGTCCCGTACGGCTCGGCGGGCTGCTCGTCGTCGAGGCCCTGCTGCTCGCCGTGATGCTCGGCCTGACCTGGTACGGCACACGGGCGCTGGGCTTCTCCCGCGAGGACCGCATCGCGGTGCAGTTCGCGGGCTCGAAGAAGTCGCTGGCCTCCGGGCTGCCCATGGCGAGCGTCCTGTTCGGCGCCCATGCCTCGCTCGCCGTGCTGCCGCTGATGCTCTTCCACCAGATGCAGCTCATGGTGTGCGCGGTGATCGCCAAGCGCCGGGCGCGCGACCCCGAGGCACGGCAGGAGGGCGCCGAGCGGGCGCCGGCGGCGGTGTCACGCACCGCGGTCGGTACGGCAACCAGTCCTCGTTGACAGGTCCCCGTTGACAGGTCCCCGTTGACCGTGGGGCGGCTCAGCCGTGGGCGGCCGCCTCCCGCAGGGCGATCCGCTCCGCGCCCGCGTACACGTTCATGGAGCTTCCCCGCAGGAAGCCCACCAGCGTCAGTCCCGTCTCCGCGGCCAGGTCCACCGCCAGGGACGACGGCGCCGAGACGGCCGCCAGCACGGGGATGCCCGCCATGACGGCCTTCTGGGCCAGTTCGAAGGAGGCGCGGCCGGAGACCAGCAGGATCCTGCGGGACAGGGGCAGGTCGCCGTTCTGCAGGGCGCGGCCGATCAGCTTGTCGACCGCGTTGTGCCGGCCCACGTCCTCCCGTATGTCCAGCAGTTCGCCGCCCTCGGTGAACAGGGCCGCCGCGTGCAGTCCGCCGGTGCGGTCGAAGACGCGCTGGGCGGCCCGCAGCCGGTCGGGCAGGCTCGCCAGCAACTCGGGCCCGACCCGCAGCGGAGGCGTGTCGGAGATCGGCCAGCGGGCCGTCGTACGGACCGCGTCCAGGCTCGCCTTGCCGCACAGTCCGCACGACGAGGTCGTGTACACGTTGCGTTCGAGGGTGATGTCGGGCAGGACGACGTCCGGCGCGGTCTTCACGTCCACCACGTTGTACGTGTTCGAGCCGTCCGCCGTCGCGCCCGCGCAGTACACGATGTTCACCAGGTCGGACGTGGCGGCCAGCACGCCCTCGCTCACCAGGAAACCGGCCGCGAGCGCGAAGTCGTCACCCGGTGTGCGCATGGTGATCGCGAGCGGCTTGCCGTTCAGCCGGATCTCCAGCGGCTCCTCGGCGACCAGCGTGTCGGGACGGGACGAGACGGCTCCGTCCCGGATGCGGATCACCTTGCGTCGTTCCGTGACTCGTCCCATGTCCTGATCAGCCCCGGTTCTGTGCGCTCTCCGGCCGAAGCGGCCCCGACGATCTCATTGTCCTGCACGCGCGGCAGGGGAACGCGGCGGGAGAACCCCGCCCATGGCGGCCGTGACCTCTCCCGATGGCCGATCCACCTGAATACTGTCGACGATGTATTGTCTGCTGCTTGCCGCCACGGGGGCAAGGGTCCCCGGCCGAGAGGGCGGCGTCCCTCTGACAGAAGCCGACAAGCGGGGACCGCCAATCCTGTGACTTCACCTGCCGCGTTACCCGTGAGTCATTGATCAGACTGGTGAATCCCGCTACCCACGGCCACGAGGGGGATCACCCATGAACGGCTCGCGCATCACCGCCGTCGGTCATTACCAACCCGCCAAGGTGCTCACCAACGAGGACCTGGAGGGCATCGTGGCGACCAGCGACGAGTGGATCAGGAGCCGGGTGGGCATCCGTACCCGGCACATCGCCGCGCCCGACGAGCCGGTCGACGAGCTCGCCGCGCACGCCGCCGCCAAGGCGCTCGCGGCGGCCGGCCTCGCGCCCGCCGACATCGACCTGGTGCTGGTCGCCACCTCCACGGCCACGGACCGCTCCCCGAACACCGCCGCCCGCGTCGCCGCCCGGCTCGGCGTGCCGCGGCCGGCCGCGATGGACCTCAACGTCGTGTGCGCGGGCTTCACCCACGCCCTGGCCACCGCCGACCACACCGTGCGCGCCGGTGCCGCGACCCGCGCCCTGGTCATCGGCGCCGACAAGATGACCGACGTGACCGACTGGACCGACCGCACGACCTGCGTGCTCGTCGGCGACGGGGCCGGGGCCGTCGTGGTCGAGGCCTGCCGGCCGGGCGAGGAGTCCGGGATCGGGCCGGTGCTGTGGGGCTCGGTGCCCGAGATGGGGCACGCGGTGCGGATCGAGGGCACGCCCCCGCGGTTCGCGCAGGAGGGTCAGAGCGTCTACCGGTGGGCCACCACGCAGCTGCCGCCGCTGGCCCGGCAGGCCTGCGAGCGGGCCGGATTCGCGCCCGAGGAACTCGCCGCGGTCGTCCTGCACCAGGCCAACCTGCGCATCATCGAGCCGCTCGCCGCGAAGCTGGGAGCCGTCAACGCCGTGGTCGCCCGCGACGTCAGCGAGTCCGGCAACACCTCGGCCGCGAGCATCCCGCTGGCCCTGTCCAAGCTCGTCGAACGGGGCGAGGTGACCACCGGCGACCCGGTGCTGCTGTTCGGCTTCGGCGGCAATCTGTCCTACGCCGGGCAGGTCGTGCGCTGCCCGTGAACGGCGGCCCCGTCGTCGCCCGGTGGGTGGGAGGGGTTCACGCGGGCGGGCTTCACGCGCGCGTGTGCGTCGCGCGCGGACGTGCGTCGCGCGCGGGTGTGACGCACGCGACATCCACCGATCGTGGCGACTGTGCATCGTAGACTGTAGACGAACGGCGATCGACGCTCCGCCCGAGTGTCAAGGACCCGGGTGTCCGCCTGCCGCGCGCGCCCGGCCGAGGAGGGGACCGCGATGTTGTCGACAGGACTGCCGCAGGGGGCGGTGCCCAGGCTCGAGCGCCCCGGCCCGCTGCGCGAGCGCGTCTACGAAGCCCTGCTGGAGCTCATCACCACCCGTGCCCTCCAGCCGGGCCAGCACCTCGTCGAGAGCGAACTCGCCGGGCACCTCGGTGTCTCCCGGCAGCCGGTGCGCGAGGCGCTCCAGCGGCTGAACACCGAGGGGTGGGTCGATCTGCGGCCCGCCCAGGGCGCCTTCGTGCACGAGCCGACGGAGGAGGAGGCCGACCAACTCCTCAGCGTGCGCATGCTCCTGGAGGCCGAGGCGGCCCGCCTCGCCGCCGCGAACGCGGACCGCGACGGCGTCACCGCCCTGGAGGAGCTGGTGGCGCAGGGGTTCGAGGCCGTCGCAGCCGACGACGTGGACACGGCCGTCGCCCTGAACGCCCGCTTCCACGCCAAGGTCGTGGAGCTGGCCGGCAACGCGGTGCTCGCCGAGCTCGCCGCCCAGGTCGACCGCCGGGTGCGCTGGTACTACACGCCGGTGGCCCGGCAGCGCGGGCGTCAGTCCTGGATCGAGCACCGCGCGCTCATCGAGGCGATCGCCGACCGCGACGAGCCGCGCGCGACCCGTCTGATGCGCGAGCACACGGAGCACACCCGCAGGTCGTACCACGGCCAGGCCAAGCCCTGACCCCACCCGTCGAGCCCTGATCCCACGGGCCGTGCCCTGACCCGACGGGCCCGGTCGCGGCCTCATGGAGACCGGCCCGGGGGCCCTCGGCGCCGCCAACTTTGTCCTGTCGGTGGAGAAAGTTGGCGGCAATCCATGCGCAACTTCTTCCCAGTTCCGGCAGTCGCTGCTACGTTCCTCTCTCAAGCAAGCGGCCAAGTGGCCGGAATCCCTTGCGCACAGGCCGAATTGAGGCGGGGAGGGGCACGTGAGACGTATGACGGCACGACCCGCCAACACACACCAGGCCCGGCTGCTGAAGCTGCTGCGCGACGGGGGACCCAGCTCCCGGGCACAGCTCGGCGACCGCGTCGAGCTGTCCCGGTCGAAGCTGGCCGTGGAAGTGGACCGGCTCCTGGAGACGGGACTGGTCGTCGCCGACGGCCTCGCCGCCTCGCGCGGCGGCCGACGCTCCCACAACGTCCGGCTCGCCCCCGAACTGCGGTTCCTGGGCGTCGACATCGGCGCGACCTCGGTCGACGTCGCGGTCACCAACGCCGAACTGGAAGTGCTCGGACACCTCAACCAGCCGCTGGACGTACGCGAGGGGCCCGTCGCGGTCTTCGAGCAAGTCCTCGCCATGGCCGCGAAGTTGCGGATGTCGGGGCTCGCGGAGGGCTACGACGGCGCCGGCATCGGCGTCCCCGGTCCCGTCCGCTTCCCCCAGGGCGTCCCCGTGGCACCCCCGATCATGCCGGGCTGGGACGGCTTCCCCGTACGGGAGGCGCTCAGCCAGGAACTCGGCTGCCCGGTCATGGTCGACAACGATGTGAACCTCATGGCGATGGGGGAGCAGCACGCGGGCGTCGCCCGCTCCGTGGGCGACTTCCTCTGCGTCAAGATCGGCACCGGCATCGGCTGCGGCATCGTCGTCGGCGGCGAGGTCCACCGCGGAACGACCGGCAGCGCGGGCGACATCGGGCACATCCAGGCCGTGCCCGACGGACGCCCCTGCGTCTGCGGCAACCGGGGCTGCCTGGAGGCCCACTTCAGCGGGGCGGCCCTGGCCCGTGACGCGCTGGAGGCGGCCCAGCAGGGCCTGTCGGGCGAGCTGGCGGCCCGGCTGGAGACGAACGGCACCCTCAGCGCCGCCGACGTGGCCGCCGCGGCCGCCGCGGGCGACGCCACCTCGCTCGGCCTGATCCGGGAGGGCGGCACCCGCACCGGCCAGGTCATCGCCGGACTGGTCTCCTTCTTCAACCCCGGCCTGGTGGTGATCGGCGGTGGGGTCACCGGCCTCGGCCACACCCTGCTCGCCGCGATCCGCACCCAGGTCTACCGCCAGTCGCTGCCCCTGGCGACCGGCAACCTGCCCATCGTCCTGGGCGAGTTGGGGCCCGTCGCCGGAGTCATCGGCGCGGCCCGGCTCATCAGCGACCACCTGTTCTCGCCGGCCTGACCGGCGCGCACCACCCCGCACCACCGGCACGTCCCGCACCACCAGCACGCAGTACGGCACCACCGGCACGTCCCGCACCACCAGCACGCAGTACGGCACCACCGGCACGTCCCGCGCACCACCAGCACGTTCCGAGCACCGGCACGCATCACGTCGACCGGCGCGCCCGCACCCCGCGTACCCCAGCCCCGCACACCCCGAGTACCTGCACCCCCGAGTACCCGCACACCCCCGTACCCCGACACCCCATCACACGCCGCGTACCGCGCACCGGCACCGGTACGCCCCGCGTACGTCAGCCCTGCCCTGAGACCGGCCGTATCCGCCGAGGGGAACCACCATGGCTCCAGAACCACCCCTGCTCAGCATGTCCGGCATCACCAAGTCGTTCCCCGGAGTCCGTGCCCTGGACGGAGTCGACCTGGAGGTCCTGGCCGGAGAGGTCCACTGCCTGCTCGGCCAGAACGGCGCCGGGAAGTCCACCCTCATCAAGGTCCTCGCCGGGGCCCACCAGCCCGACGACGGGAAGATCACCTGGCGGGGCGAGCCCATCACCCTGAAGTCCCCGATCGCCGCCATGAGCCTGGGCATCGCCACCATCTACCAGGAACTCGACCTGGTGGGCGACCTGTCCGTGGCCGAGAACGTCTTCCTCGGCCACGAACCCACCACCGCCGGCTTCGTCGTCCGCGGCCACGAGGCCCGTTCCGCCGCCGCCGGCCTCCTCAAGCGGCTCGGCCACCCCGAGATCGACCCGGCCCGGCTCGTCGGCGACCTCTCCGCGGCCCAGCAGCAGGTCGTCTCCATGGCCCGGGCCCTCTCCCACGACGTCCGGCTCATCGTGATGGACGAACCGTCCGCCGCCCTCGACCCGGACGAGGTCGACAACCTCTTCCGGATCGTCGGCGACCTCACCGCCGACGGCGTCGCCGTCGTCTACATCTCCCACCGCCTGGAGGAGATCCGCCGCATCGGCGACCGGGTCACCGTCCTCAAGGACGGCCGCGCCGTCGCCGGCGGCCTGCCCGCCGAATCCACCCCGACCCGCGAGATCGTCTCCCTGATGACGGGCCGCAACGTCGAGTACGTCTTCCCGCCGCGCCCGCCGGCCGACACCGTGCACCCCGCGCCCGTCCTCACCGTCGAAGGACTCGCCCGCGACGGCGAGTTCGCCCCCCTCGACCTCGAACTCCGGCCCGGCGAGATCGTCGGCCTCGCCGGACTCGTCGGCTCCGGCCGCTCCGAGATCCTGGAGACCATCTACGGCGCCCGCAAGCCCAGCGCGGGCCGCGTCCTCGTCGACGGCACACCCCTGCGCCCCGGCAGCGTGCGCTCCGCCGTCCGCGCCGGACTCGGGCTCGCCCCCGAGGAACGCAAGGCCCAGGCCCTGCTGATGCTGGAGTCCGTCACCCGCAACGTCAGCGTCTCCACGCTGTCGCGCTTCGCCCGCGGCGGCTGGCTCGACCGGCGCGCCGAACGGAACGCCGCCCGGCAGGCCACCCGCGAACTCTCCCTGCGCCCCGACAACCCCGACGCCCCGGTACGCACCCTCTCCGGCGGCAACCAGCAGAAGGCGGTCCTCGCCCGCTGGCTGCTGCGCGGCTGCCGCGTCCTGCTCCTCGACGAACCCACCCGCGGCGTCGACGTCGGCGCCCGCGCCGAGCTGTACGCGGTGGTGCGCCGCCTCGCCGACGAGGGCCTGGCCGTCCTCCTGGTCTCCAGCGAGGTGCCCGAGGTGCTCGGCCTCGCCGACCGCGTCCTGGTGCTCCGCGAAGGGCTCGTCGTCCACACGGCACCCGCCCGGGAGCTGGACGAACACCGCGTACTCGACCTGGTCATGGAAGGAAGCCCCGTGTCCACGCAGTCCGTAACCGAGGAAGGGAGCGCGACGTCATGACGCAGCCCGCCACCCCGGCCCAGCAGGGCGGACCCGACGCCGGGCCGCCCCCCACCGCCCGCGCGGACGCCCCGGCCGGCGGCGCCGGCCCGCTGCGCGTCCTGTGGGCGCGCGCCGACGTGCGCACCCTGTCGCTGCTCGGCGTGCTCGCCGTCCTCGTCCTCATCGGCGGCATCACCAAACCCGACGCGTTCCTGGACACCCGCAACCTGCAACTGGTGCTGACCCAGTCGTCCATCATCGGCGTCGTCACCGTCGGGATGACCTTCGTCATCATGAGCGGCGGCATCGACCTGTCCGTCGGCGCGATCGTCGGCCTCGCCTCCGTGTGGGCCACGACCGTCGCCACCCAGGAGTACGGCTTCGCGGGCGTGCTGTTCACCGCGGTGCTCGTCGGAGTCGGGTGCGGACTCGTCAACGGCGTCCTCATCGCGTACGGCGGCATGGTCCCGTTCATCGCGACCCTCGCCATGCTCGCCTCCGCACGCGGTCTCGCCCTGCTGATCACCGACGGCAAGACCCAGATCGTCACCATCGACGGCATCCTGAGCCTCGGTGAACGCGACTCCTACATCCTCGGCGTGCCGCCGCTGGTCCTGATCTTCGCCGCCGTCACCGTCATCGGCTGGCTCTTGCTGAACCGCACCACATTCGGGCGGCGCACCGTCGCCGTCGGCGGCAACGCCGAGGCGGCCCGCCTCGCGGGCATCGACGTCCGCCGCCAGCGCCTCTACCTCTACCTGCTGTCCGGACTGTGCTGCGGCATCGCGGCCTTCCTGCTGATCGTCCTGGCCGGCTCCGGCCAGAACACCAACGGCAACCTGTACGAACTCGACGCCATCGCCGCCGCGATCATCGGCGGGACCCTGCTGAGCGGCGGCCGGGGCACCATCGTCGGCTCCGTCCTCGGCGTCCTCATCTTCATCACGATCAGCAACATCTTCGCCCTGAACAACCTCCAGAGCGACGTCCAGCAGATCGCCAAGGGCGCCATCATCGTCGCCGCCGTCCTCGTCCAGCGGCGCACCGTCTCCACCACGTAGCCCAGCCCAGCCGAGCCGCCCGCTCCGTACGGCCCTCAACGGAAAGGCCATCGCCATGCCTCAGATACCGAGCCGCAGAGGTCTGCTCTTCGGTGGCGCCGCCGTCGGCGCCACCGCCTTCCTCGCCGCCTGCACCAGCAACGAGCCCAAGAACGACAAGCCCGCGGCGAACGACAAGCCCGCCGCCGACAACACGCCCGGCAAGGCCGTCACCATCGGCTTCGCCGGCCCCCAGGCCGACCACGGCTGGCTCAACGCGATCAACGAGAACGCCAAGAGCCGCGCCCAGACGTACTCCGACGTCACCCTGGAGATCACCGAGGGATCCAACGACACCGCCGCGCAGATCGGGCAGATCGAGACCCTCATCAACAAGAAGGTCGACGTCCTGGTGATCCTGCCCGCCGACGGCAAGGCGCTCACCCAGGTCGGCCTGAAGGCGATGCGCGCGGGCATCCCCGTCGTCAACCTCGACCGGGTCTTCAACTCCCCGCAGGCGTACCGCTGCTGGATCGGCGGCGACAACTACGGGATGGGCTTCAACGCCGGGCAGTACATCGGCGAGAAGCTCAAGGGCAAGCCGAACGCGAAGGTCGTCGAACTCGCCGGCCTGGACAACCTGGAGCTGACCAAGCAGCGTACCCAGGGCTTCGACGACGCGCTGAAGAACTACTCCAACATCACCAAGGTGGCCCGCCAGGCCGCCGAGTTCACCGTCGAGTCCGGTCAGTCGAAGATGGCCCAGCTCCTCCAGGCGCAGAAGCAGATCGACGCGCTGTGGAACCACGACGACGACCAGGGCGTCGGCGCGCTGCGCGCCATCGAGCAGGCCGGGCGCGACGAGTTCCTCATGGTCGGCGGCGCCGGCGCGCTCTCCGCGTTCGAACAGATCAAGCAGGACAAGGGTGTTCTGAAGGCCACCGTGCTGTACCCGCCCACGATGGCCGCGTCCGCGATCGACCTGGCCCGAGCGCTGGGCCAGGGCAAGGGCGTGTCCGGCATGGCGGAGTTCGAGATCCCGGCGTCCATCACGTTGTACTCCGCCGTGGTCGACAAGACCAACGTCGACCAGTACATGCCCACCGGCTTCAAGTGATGGGCGCTGCCAACCCCCCACATCGCAATCACGGCGTCGGGAACGCCGCTGCGAACGTTTACGAGAAGGAGTTATCGGTATGGGCCTGAAGGGACAGTCGGAGCAGGCCGAGAGCGAGCCCGCGGCCGGGAAGCCTCCGCTGCGTGTCGGCATGGTCGGCTACGCCTTCATGGGCGCCGCCCACTCCCAGGGGTGGCGCACCGTGGGCCGCGTCTTCGACCTGCCGCACCGGCCCGTACTGGCCGTCGTCGCCGGACGTGACGGGGCGGCCGTGCGGGGCGCGGCCGCCCGGCTCGGCTGGGCCGACGCCGAGACCGACTGGCGCGCTCTGATCGCCCGCGACGACGTCGACATCGTCGACATCTGCACCCCGGGCGACAGCCACGCGGAGATCGCCGTGGCCGCCCTGGAGGCGGGCAAGCACGTGCTCTGCGAGAAGCCCCTCGCCAACTCGGTCGAGGAGGCACGGGAGATGACCGAGGCGGCCGAGCGGGCGCGGGCCCGCGGCCAGGTCGCCATGGTCGGCTTCAACTACCGGCGGCTGCCCGCGACCGCCCTGGCCCGCCGCATGGTCGCCGAGGGCCGCCTCGGCACCCTGCGGCACGTACGGGTCAGTTACCTCCAGGACTGGCTCGTCGACCCGGAGTTCCCGCTGACCTGGCGACTGCGCAAGGACTCGGCGGGCTCCGGGGCCCTCGGCGACCTGGGCGCCCACATCGTCGACCTCGCCCAGTACCTCGCGGGCGAGCCGATCACCGGGGTGTCCGCGGTCACCGAGACCTTCGTCCGGGAGCGTCCGCTGCCGGCCGGGGCGGCGGCCGGGCTCAGCGGCATCGGCGGCAGCGGCCGGGGGGAGGTCACCGTCGACGACGCGGCCCTGTTCACCGCCCGGTTCGGCTCGGGCGCGCTCGCCTCCTTCGAGGCGACCCGGTTCGCCTCCGGGCGCAAGAACGCGCTGCGCATCGAGCTCAACGGGGCCCTCGGCTCACTCGCGTTCGACCTGGAACGGCTCAACGAGCTCTCGTACCACGACCACACCGAACCCGGGGTCAGCGCCGGCTTCCGGCGGATCCTCGTCACCGAACCCGACCACCCCTACCTCGAGGCCTGGTGGCCGCCGGGCCACGGACTCGGCTACGAGCACAGCTTCGTCCACCAGGCTCGCGACCTGGTGCTCGCGATCGCCGCGGGCACCGCGCCCGAACCGTCCTTCGCCGACGGGCTCCAGGTCCAGCGCGTCCTGGCCGCCGTCGAGGAGAGCGCGGCGAAGAATTCCCTCTACACGCCCGTCCCGGTCTAGGGAGGCCCGGTCATGTCACGCTCGTTCACCCTGTTCACCGGCCAATGGGCCGACCTCCCGCTGGAGGAGGTCTGCCGGCTGGCCCGCGACTTCGGCTACGACGGACTCGAACTGGCCTGCTGGGGAGACCACTTCGAAGTCGACAAGGCACTGGCCGACCCGGCCTACCTCGACGGGCGGCGCGCGCTGCTCGACAAGTACGGCCTCAAGTGCTGGGCCATCTCCAACCACTTGGTCGGCCAGGGGGTCTGCGACCACCCGATCGACGAGCGCCACCGGGGCATCCTGCCGGCCCGGATCTGGGGCGACGGGGAGCCCGAGGGCGTACGGCAGCGGGCCGCCGCCGAGCTCAAGGACACGGCGCGGGCGGCGGCCGCCTTCGGCGTCGACACCGTCATCGGCTTCACCGGCTCCTCGATCTGGCACCTGGTCGCCATGTTCCCGCCGGTGCCGCCGGGCATGATCGAACGCGGCTACCAGGACTTCGCCGACCGGTGGAACCCGATCCTCGACGTGTTCGACGCCGAGGGCGTCCGCTTCGCGCACGAGGTGCACCCCGGCGAGATCGCGTACGACTACTGGACCACCCGGCAGGCCCTGGAGGCGGTGGACAACCGGCCCGCGTTCGGGCTGAACTTCGACCCGAGCCACTTCGTGTGGCAGGACCTCGACCCGGTCGGCTTCCTGTGGGACTTCCGGGACCGGATCTACCACGTGGACTGCAAGGAGGCCCGCAAACGCCTCGACGGGCGCAACGGCCGCCTCGGCTCGCACCTGCCGTGGGGCGATCCCCGGCGCGGCTGGGACTTCGTCTCCGCCGGGCACGGTGACGTCCCGTGGGAGGACGTCTTCCGCATGCTCCGGTCCATCGACTACACCGGCCCCGTCTCGGTGGAGTGGGAGGACGCCGGCATGGACCGGCTCCAGGGCGCACCCGAGGCGCTGCGGAGGCTCAGGGAGTTCGACTTCGACCCGCCGAGCGCGTCGTTCGACGCGGCCTTCGGCAGCGAGTAGCTCCGCCGGTTGGCGGGGGCGGAGCGTCGTTTCGGGCGTTGTCCGTCGGCGGCCGCGGGTCCCTTGTGGTCGGTCGCTCCGCCAAGCTCTCAAATCCGTTCGCGAGGGGGAGGTACTCCCCCTCGCGGCGGAGCAGCATGTCGACACAGCCCCGCGCCCCTTCGGGGTGGCGCGGGGCGCCACCCGTCGGTTCGGCATGCCCGGAAACCGCTTTGTCCTGATGCTGGAAAAAGTTCAACTTCTCACTTGTGTAAGGGCTATCCGACTCCGACAAAGCCAGCTACGGTCCCGGAGTTGTACAGGTCACGCACATCTCCGGGGTCACGGCGCACCCCGGCACATCGCAATCGCCCCGTAGACCCCCACCCTCCCGGAGGGATCTTCGTGCACAGGAAACGTCCCAGATTCCACAAGGCACTCGCACTTCTTACCGGTTCACTCCTCGCGGGTAGCTCGCTCGCGCTCGCCGCGCCGCCGGCGAGCGCCGTCGACCCCGGCGCCGCCAAGCCGGCCGCCGCGGCCGCCGAGGACTTCCAGCAGATCACCCTGGCCAAGGGCGCCCCCGAGGTCGGCGAACCGATGTCGCTGGCCGTCCTCCCGGACCGCAGCGTCCTGCACACGTCCCGTGACGGCACCCTGCGTCTGACCGACGCGGAGGGCAACACGTCCATCGCGGGCAAGCTGGCCGTCTACAGCCACGACGAGGAGGGGCTCCAGGGGATCGGCGTCGACCCCGACTTCGCCAAGAACCGCTTCGTCTACCTCTACTACGCTCCGCCACTGAATACCCCGCCCGGCGACGCTCCCGAGAACGGCACGGCCGCCGACTTCGCGCCCTTCGACGGCGTCAACCGGCTCTCCCGCTTCGTCCTGAAGCAGGACGGCACCCTCGACCTGGCCAGCGAGAAGAACGTCCTCGAGGTCGCCGCGTCCCGCGGCATCTGCTGCCATGTCGGCGGTGACATCGACTTCGACAAGGACGGCAACCTCTACCTGTCGACCGGCGACGACTCCAACCCCTTCGCCTCCGACGGCTACACCCCCATTGACGAGCGGTCGAACCGCAACCCGGCGTTCGACGCCCAGCGCACCTCGGGCAACACCAACGACCTGCGGGGCAAGATCCTGCGGATCAAGGTCAAGCCGGACGGCTCCTACGACATCCCCGAGGGCAACCTCTTCGCCCCGGGCACTGCGAAGACCCGTCCCGAGATCTACGCGATGGGCTTCCGCAACCCGTTCCGGTTCAGCATCGACAAGCCCACCGGCAACATATACATCGGCGAGTACGGCCCGGACGCCGGCGCCGCCAACGCAAGCCGCGGCCCCTCCGGCATGGTCGAGTTCAACCGCGTGACGAAGCCCGGCAACTACGGCTGGCCCTACTGCGTCGGCAAGAACAAGGCGTACATCAAGTACGACTTCGCCACCAAGCAGTCCGGTGCGGCCTTCGACTGTTCGGCGCCGAAGAACACCTCGCCGAACAACACCGGCCTGGTCGACCTCCCGCCGGCCGAGCCGGCCTGGATCGACTACGACGGCGGCTCCGTCCCCGAGTTCGGCACCGGCTCCGAGTCCCCGATGGGCGGCCCGGTCTACCGCTACGACCCCGACCTGAAGTCCGCCGCCAAGTTCCCCGAGGCCTATGACGGGGACTTCTTCGCCGGTGAGTTCGGCCGCCGCTGGATCAAGCGGATCGAGCACGACGGCGACGGCACCGTCAAGTCCATCAACCCCTTCCCCTGGTCCGGGACCCAGGTGATGGACATGGCCTTCGGCCCGGACGGCGCCCTCTACGTCCTGGACTACGGCCTGGCCTGGTTCGGCGGTGACGAGAACTCCGCGCTCTACCGCATCGAGAACGTCACCAACGGCCACGCGCCGACCGTGACCGCCAGCGCGGACAAGACCTCCGGCAAGGCGCCCCTGAAGACGTCCTTCTCCGCGACCGGCAAGGACGCCGACGGCGACGCGCTCACCTACAGCTGGGACTTCGGTGACGGCACCACCGGCACCGGCGAGTCGCCCCAGCACACCTACCGCACCAACGGCACATACACGGCCGCCGTCACGGTGACGGACCCGACGGGCTACACCGCCACCGCCAACGTCCACGTGGTCGTCGGCAACACCGCGCCCACCGTCACCTTCGTGACCCCGGCGGACGGCGCCCTGTTCAACTTCGGCGACACCATCCCGTTCAAGGTGAAGGTCACCGACCCCGAGGACAAGAAGATCGACTGCTCGAAGGTCACCGTCCGCTACATCCTCGGCCATGACAACCACGGGCACCCGGTCACCTCGGCCAACGGCTGCGAGGGCAGCATCACCGTGCCGGCCGACGGTGAGCACGACCCCAACGCCAACATCTTCGGGGTCCTCGACGCCGAGTACACCGACAACGGCGGCGGAGGTCAGGCCGCGCTGACCACCCACGCGCAGAACGTCCTCCAGCCCCGCCACCGGCAGGCCGAGCACTTCAGCGCCCAGAGCGGCATCCGCACCTACGACAAGACCCAGGCGCACGGCGGCAAGACCGTCGGCGACATCGACAACGGTGACTGGATCTCGTTCAAGCCGTACAACCTCAACGGCGCCCAGACGCTCACCGCCCGGGTCTCGTCCGGCGGCGCCGGCGGGTACCTGGAGGTCCGCACCGGAGGGCCGAACGGCACCCTGCACGGCTCCGGGGTCGTCCCGGTGACCGGCGGCTGGGAGACCTTCCAGAACATCGACATCCCGCTCAGCAAGCTGCCGAAGAAGACCACCGAGCTGTACCTGGTCTTCAAGGGCGGTGACGGAGCGCTCTTCGACGTCGACGACTTCATGATCTCGGACAAGAAGCCGGCGAAGAACGCCAAGCGTGTCCTCGTCTTCTCCAAGACGGCCGGCTTCCGCCACGACTCCATCGGGACCGGAGTCCAGGCCCTGAAGGACCTCGGCGGCCCGAGCGGCATCACCGTCGACTCCACCGAGGAGGCCAAGCAGTTCACCACCGCCAACCTCGCCCGCTACGACGCCGTCGTCTTCCTCTCCACCACCGGTAACGTCCTCAACACCGAACAGAAGCAGGCGTTCGAGAAGTACGTCGCCGGCGGCGGCGGCTACATGGGTATCCACGCGGCCGCCGACACCGAGTACGACTGGCCGTTCTACGGCGGCCTGGTCGGCGCCTACTTCGACTCGCACCCGCAGATCCAGAAGGCCACCGTCCTGGTCCCCGAGCACGACCACCCGGCCACCAAGGGCCTCGACGACACGTGGGAGCGCACCGACGAGTGGTACAACTACCGCTCCAACCCGCGTGACAGCGTCCGCGTCCTGGCCGCCCTGGACGAGACCTCCTACCAGGGCGGCAACATGAAGGGCGACCACCCGATCGCCTGGTGCCAGGCCTACCAGGGCGGACGCGCCTTCTACACCGGCCTCGGCCACACCAAGGAGTCCTACGCCGAGGACGGCTTCCGCAGTCACCTGCTCGGTGGGATGAAGTACGCCACCGGCCAGGAGAAGGCCGACTGCAAGCCGCGCACCGCCTGAACCGAGGAAAAGCCGCCCGCTGAGGGCGCCTGAAACGGCGGCGGGCGGGAGACGCCGGACTCCCGCCCGCCGTCCCCGACCCAACCGGGCCGGCCCGCGCCCCCGACCGGGGGCGCAACGCCCCCGGCCCACCCTCGCCGGCACCCCGCCCCCGGCCCAGGCCGAAACCCGACCTGGGGTGGGCAGGCGGAGCCGGCTCCGAACCCCTGTACCAACTCCGGTCCCGGATCCCGGTCTCGGATCCCGGTTCCGGCCCTGAGTCCGGTCCGGGCTCCGGGTCCGATCCTGGATCCGGTCCCGGTTCCGGTCCAGGGTCCCGGTCCTGGATCCGGTCCCGGGCTTGGTCTTGGTTCTGGCCGGGGCCTTGTTCGGCCGGGATCCCGGTGCTGGTTCTGGATCTCGGTCCGGGCTTCGGTCCGGGTCCCGGTTCCGGTCCAGGGTCCCGGTCCTGGATCCGGTCCCGGGCATGGTCTTGGTTCTGGCCGGGGCCTTGTCCGGCCGGGATCCCGGTGCTGGTTCTGGATCTCGGTCCGGGCTTCGGTCCGGGTCCCGGTTCCGGTCCGGGGCCCGGTCTTGGATCGGGTTCCAGGCCCGGTTTCGGCCCAGGCCGGGGCCTTGCCCGGCCGGAAACCCGGTGCAGGAACCTGTTATTGATCCCGGCCTCGGCTCCGGTCCCGGGCCAGGTCCCGGCTCAGGCCGAGGCCCAGCCCGGCCGGGAATCCGGCTCCGGTCCGGGCCTCGGCTCCGGCGCCGGTGCAGGTCCCGGATCTGGTCCCGGCTCCGGATCTGGTCCCGGCTTCGGTTCCGGATCTGGAACCGGTCCCGGTCCCGGATCTGGACCGGCGCCAGTTCCGGTTCCGCTTCTGGCTCCGGTTTCAGACCGGTGCCAGGTGCCGGCGGTATCCCGGAGGCCGCCCGGCGCCCGTCCACCCGCCCGGCTTCCGGTTCGCGTACGACAAGGAGGCTGCCCATGTCCGCCGAACCTTCCGCTTCCCCCTCCCGCACCGGTGTCTGGCTGATCGGCGCGAGAGGCTCCGTCGCCACCACCGCCGTCACCGGATGCGCCGCCGTCGCCGCCGGACTG
Organism: Streptomyces sp. NPDC001231; assembly: GCF_042896885.1. NCBI lineage: Bacteria > Bacillati > Actinomycetota > Actinomycetes > Kitasatosporales > Streptomycetaceae > Streptomyces > Streptomyces sp. NPDC001231. The sequence continues at coordinate 57,511 of NZ_JBIAXS010000027.1, read as the reverse complement.
CATCCCGCCGCCGGCCTCGTCACCGAGACAGAGCCCTTCGCCGCGAGCGGCCTGCCCGCCCTGTCCTCCCTCGTCTTCGGCGGGCACGACACCGTGGACTGCCCGCTGCCCAAACGCGCCGAGAGCCTCGCCGCCGGCGGTGTCCTGCCGCACGGCCTGCCGTCCGCCGTCCGCAGTGAACTGACCGCCGCCGACGGGGAGATCAGGCCCGGCGGCCCGCTGCCCGGAGACACCCGGAGCGAGGACGCCCTCATCGACGCCCTCGCCGGCGACATCCGCGACTTCACCCGCAGCCACAACCTCGCCCGGACCGTCGTCGTCAACGTCGCCTCCACCGAACCGGTCCCCGAGGGCGCCGCCCTGCCCGCCAGCTCGCTCTACGCGGCAGCGGCCCTGCGCGCGGGCTGCCCGTACGTCAACTTCACCCCGTCCACCGGGCTGCACCACCCCGCGCTCGCCGCCGAGGCCGAGGCAGCCGCCCTGCCGTACGCGGGCCGCGACGGCAAGACCGGGCAGACCCTGCTGCGGTCCGTGCTCGGCCCGATGTTCGCGCAGCGGGCGCTGCGGGTGCTGGCCTGGTCCGGAACGAACCTCCTCGGCGGCGGTGACGGCGCCGCCCTCGCCGACCCCGCCGCCGCCGCGGCGAAGAACTCCGGCAAGGAACGGGTCCTCGCCGACACCCTGGGCACGGTCCCCCAGGGAGAGGTGCACATCGACGACGTGCCCGCGCTCGGCGACTGGAAGACCGCCTGGGACCACATCGCCTTCGACGGCTTCCTCGGCTCCCGGATGACCCTGCAGACCACCTGGCAGGGCTGCGACTCGGCGCTCGCCGCGCCCCTGGTCCTCGACCTGGCCCGGCTGCTGGCCCGCGCCCACGAGCGCGGACTGACCGGGCCGCGCCCCGAACTCGGCTTCTACTTCAAGGATCCCGACCCGGGCGCCCCCGCCGCGCTGGGGGAGCAGTACGCGGCGCTCCTGGACTTCGGCCGACGGCTGGGGGACCAGTGATGACCCGCCACGGTCTGGTGGCCATCGCCCTGGCGGTGACCGTCGCCGCCGTCGCCGGAGCGCGCGGATCCGCGTCCCGCGGCCGCCCGCGCCAGGAGGAGGACCACGCGTCACCACCGCCGCAGACGGACCAGGGGACGCGGCCGGACGCAAGACCCGCCGGATCCGCGGATCCGACCGACCCGGCGGGGGAGAGCCCCACGGCAACCCCCGCCGGGCCCGGGACTTTCGCCGGACAGCCCCCGGGGGCCGGCCCGTCGGAGGCGGGTCCCCGGCCAGGGCAGGCGGATGGCGATCACGTCGCCTCCACCGCCACGAGCCCGGCCCCCGCGCCCACCTCCACCCCGCTCCCACCCCGCCGCCCCGCCCTCGGCACCCCCGCCGACTGGGTCGAACTGCTGCGGCTGCCCGCCCTGTTCACCGTCCCCGGCGACGCCCTCGCCGGGGCCGCGGTGGCCGGGCGGGCCCCCGGGACCCGTACCCTCCTCGCCATCGGCTCGTCCCTGTGCCTCTACCAGGCGGGCATGGCGCTCAACGACTGGGCGGACCGCGCCGAGGACGCCGTGGAGCGCCCGCACCGGCCGCTCCCGTCCGGGCGGATCGCTCCCGGCGCCGCGCTCGCCGCGGCCGGCGCGCTCACCGCACTGGGCCTCGCGCTCGCCGCCCGCGCCGGCCGGCCCGCGCTCACCGTCGCCGTACCGCTCGCCGCCACGGTCTGGGCGTACGACCTCGGCCTGAAGCGGAACTGGGCGGGGCCGCCGGTGATGGCGGCGGCCCGGAGCCTCGACCTCGTGCTCGGCGCCGCCGCGAGCGGCGGCCGGGTTCGCGACGCCGTACCGTCCGCCGCCGCCCTCGGCGCCCACACCCTGGCCGTCACCGCCGTCTCCCGTCGCGAGACCCAGGGCGGCTCCACCGCCGTCCCGCTCGCGGCCCTCGCGGTCACCTCCGGCGTCGCGTACGCACTGACCCCGCCCGCCGTGGCCCTCAGACTCCCGGCGGACCGAGGCGGAGCAGCCCCCCTCGGTCCGTCGGGCCTCACCCCCGCACCGGCCGGTGCGCTCCGTGCGGCCCTCGCGCTCGGCTACGCCGCCACCGTCGCCCGCCCCCTCGCCCACGCCGTCCTCAACTCCTCGCCCCCGCTCACCCAGAGGGCCGTCGGCGGCGGCATCCGCGCCATGATCCCGCTCCAGGCCGCGCTGTCCGCCCGCGCGGGCGCACCGCTCACCGCCCTGTGCACGGCCGCCCTGGCCCCCCTGGCCCGAAGGTTCGCGAGGAAGGTGAGCGTGACATGAGCCCCGACCCCGCCGTGGCCCCGCGCTTCGGCTACGGCACCAACGGCCTCGCGGACCTGCGCCTCGACGACGCCCTCGGCCTGCTCGCCGACCTCGGCTACGACGGCGTGGGACTGACCCTTGACCACATGCACCTCGACCCGCTCGCCCCCGACCTGGCCGCCCGCACCCGCCGGGTCGCGCACCGGCTGGACGCGCTGGGTCTGGGGGTGACGGTGGAGACCGGCGCCCGCTATGTGCTCGACCCGCGACGCAAGCACGGCCCCTCCCTCCTGGACGCGGACCCGGCGGACCGCGCCCGCCGCGCCGACCTGCTGCTGCGGGCCGTACGGGTGGCCGCCGACCTCGGGGCCCACGCCGTGCACTGCTTCAGCGGCATCACCCCGCCCGGCACCGACCGGGACACGGCGTGGAAGCGGCTCGCCGAGTCCCTGGGCCCCGTCCTGGAGGCCGCCACCGCCGCCGGCGTCCCCCTCGCCGTGGAGCCCGAACCCGGTCACCTCCTCGCCACCCTGGCCGACTTCCACCACCTGCGCCGCACCCTCGGCGACCCGGAGAACCTGGGCCTCACCCTCGACATCGGCCACTGCCAGTGCCTCGAACCCCTCCCTCCGGCCGAGTGCGTCCGCGCCGCCGCGCCCTGGCTGCGGCACGTCCAGATCGAGGACATGCGCCGCGGCGTGCACGAACACCTCCCGTTCGGGGACGGCGAGATCGACTTCCCGCCCGTCCTCGCGGCCCTGGCCGCCACCGGCTACGAGGGCCTGACCGTCGTGGAACTGCCCCGGCACTCCCACGCCGGCCCGCACTACGCCGAGCTCTCCCTGCCCTTCCTCCGCCGAGCGGCCACCGCCGCCGCGTCCACGGGCGAGTCCCCGGCCCCCGCGGCCCCCGAGCTTCCCGCCCCCGCGCGTCCAGCCCATGAGCATCCGGTCACCCCAGAAGGGAGCACCCGATGACCCACCCGCACGGCACCGCGGGCACCCCCGCGGCCGGCAACGCCCCCGCACCGACCTCGACGGACGAGCTGCGCGCCCGTACGGACACCGGCCTCACACCGGCCGCACGGGCCTGGCTCGACCAGGCGCTCGACGAGGCCGCCGCCCACCCCGGCACCCACGGGCCGATCTCCGTGTGGGAGCTGCGCCTGGCCGAGGCGGGCCGCCGCTGCGGCCCCGCCCACGCCGACGCCGCCCGCGTCCTCATCCTGCACGCGGCCCGCGCCGACCTCGACGCCCTCACCCGGGTCTACCGCCAGGGCACCGCCGACGAACGCCGCGCCGTCCTGCACGCCCTGCCCCACCTCGTGCCCGGCCCCGACGCCCTGCCGCTCGTCGAGGACGCGCTGCGCACCAACGACACCCGGCTGATCGCCGCCGCAGTGGGCCCGTACGCCGCCGGGCACCTGGCTGCTCACGCATGGCGGCACGCCGTACTGAAGTGCCTGTTCACGGGCGTGCCCGTGGACAGCGTCGCGGACCTGGGCCACCGGGCCCGCGGTGACGCCGAACTCGCCCGCATGCTCGGCGACTACGCCGCCGAACGCACCGCCGCGGGCCGCCAGGTCCCCGAGGACCTGCACCGCGTCCTGGCCCTGACCGAGCCCCACACCGCGCCGCACGGCCCGGTCGACCCCCACGGCAAGGAGTCCTGATGCGCATCTTCGATCCCCACATCCACATGACGTCCAGGACCACCGACGACTACGAGGCCATGTACGCCGCCGGCGTCCGCGCCGTCGTGGAGCCGGCCTTCTGGCTCGGCCAGCCCCGCACCTCGGCCGCCTCCTTCCTCGACTACTTCGACTCCCTGATCGGCTGGGAACCCTTCCGCGCCGCCCAGTACGGCATCGCCCACCACTGCACCATCGCCCTGAACCCCAAGGAGGCCAACGACCCGCGCTGCCTGCCCGTCCTCGACGAACTGCCCCGCTACCTCGTCAAGGACCAGGTCGTCGCCGTGGGCGAGATCGGCTACGACTCGATGACCCCCGAAGAGGACACGGCCCTCTCCACCCAGTTGCAGCTCGCCGCCGACCACGGGCTGCCCGCCCTCGTCCACACCCCGCACCGCGACAAGCTCGTCGGGCTGCGCCGCACCCTCGACGTCGTACGGGAGTCGGCGCTGGGCATGGACCGCGTCCTGGTCGACCACCTCAACGAGACCACCGTCAAGGAGGCCAAGGACAGCGGCTGCTGGCTCGGCTTCTCCGTCTACCCCGACACCAAGATGGACGAGGAGCGGATGGTCGCGATCCTGCGCGCCCACGGCCCCGAACGGGTCCTGGTCAACTCCGCCGCCGACTGGGGCAGAAGCGACCCCCTCAAGACCCGCAAGGTGGGCGACCTCATGCTCGCCGAGGGCTTCACCGAGGACGAGGTGGATCGCGTGCTGTGGCGCAACCCCGTCGAGTTCTACGGTCTCAGCGGCCGGCTGAGCCTCGACGTCGCCGCGACCGGCGCCACCCACGAGGGCAACAGCATCCTGCGCGGCGGGGAGTGATCGATGCGCTTCCGGCACCCCGACGGCTCCACCGTCCACCTCGCCTACTGCACCAACGTCCACCCCGCCGAGACCCTCGACGGCGTCGTGGCCCAACTGCGCGACCACTGCGAGCCCGTCCGCCGCCGACTGGGCCGCGACCGCCTCGGCATCGGCCTGTGGCTCGCCCGGGACGCCGCCCGCACCCTCGACACCGACCCGGCCGCGCTGCGCGCCCTGCGCGCCGAACTCGACCGGCACGGCCTCGAGGTGGTCACCCTCAACGGCTTCCCCTACCAGGGCTTCGGCGCCGAGGAGGTCAAGTACCGCGTCTACAAGCCGGACTGGGCCGACCCCGAACGCCTCGACCACACCACCGCGCTCGCCCGCATCCTCGCCGGCCTCCTCCCCGACGACGTCGGCGAGGGCAGCGTCTCCACCCTGCCCCTGGCCTGGCGCACCGCGTACGACGACTCGCGCGCCGAGCGGTCCCGTACCGCCCTGCGCATCCTCGCCGAACGCCTCGACGCCCTCCAGGAGTTGACGGGCCGCTCCATCCGGGTGGGCCTGGAACCCGAACCCGGCTGCGTCGTCGAGACCACGCACGACGCCATCGCCCCGCTGACCGCGATCGCCCACGACCGCATCGGCATCTGCGTGGACACGTGCCACCTCGCCACCTCCTTCGAGGACCCGCACACCGCCCTGGACGCCCTCACCGAGGCCGGCGTCCCCATCGTCAAGTCCCAGCTGTCGGCAGCCCTGCACGCCGAGCAACCCCACCTGCCCGACGTCCGCGAGGCCCTCGCCGCCTTCGACGAACCCCGCTTCCTGCACCAGACCCGTACCGTCACCGCCGCCGGCCTGCGCGGCACCGACGACCTCGGGGAAGCACTGGGCGGAGACGTCCTGCCCGACGCCGCGCCCTGGCGGGCCCACTTCCACGTCCCCTTGCACGCGGCCCCCGCCGAGCCCCTCACCTCCACCCTTCCGGTCCTCAAGACCGCGCTGACCCGGCTCGTCGGCGGCCCGCGGCCGCTCACCCGCCACCTGGAGGTGGAGACCTACACCTGGCAGGCGCTCCCGTCCGAGCTGCGCCCCCGCGACCGCGGCCGGCTCGCCGACGGCATCGCCGCCGAACTCGCCCTCACCCGCGACCTGCTGACCGACCTCGGCCTGAAGGAACTGCCATGACCCGGCCCCAGGGACCGACACCCCTGCTCGTCCTGGACGTCGTCGGTCTCACCCCGCGCATCCTCGACCACATGCCCCACCTCAAGGCCCTCGGCCAGTCGGGCTCCCGCGCCGCGCTCGGCACCGTCCTGCCCGCCGTCACCTGCGCCGCCCAGTCCACCTTCCTCACCGGCACCATGCCCTCCGAGCACGGAATCGTCGGCAACGGCTGGTACTTCCGCGAACTCGGCGACGTCCTGCTGTGGCGGCAGCACAACGGCCTCGTCGCCGGCGACAAGCTGTGGGACGCCGCCCGCCGCGCCCACCCCGGCTACACGGTCGCCAACATCTGCTGGTGGTACGCCATGGGCGCCGACACCGACATCACCGTCACCCCACGGCCCGTCTACTACGCCGACGGCCGCAAGGAACCCGACTGCTACACCCGCCCCCCGGCGCTGCACGACGAACTGACGGAAAAACTCGGCACGTTCCCCCTGTTCCACTTCTGGGGCCCCGGCGCCGACCTCGTCTCCAGCCAGTGGATCATCGACGCCACCCGCCACATCCTGCGCACCCGCCGACCCGACCTGACGCTCTGCTACCTGCCCCACCTCGACTACGACCTGCAGCGCTACGGCCCTGACGACCCGCGCTCCCTGCAAGCGGCGGCCGACCTCGACGCCGCCATGGCCCCGCTCCTGGACGACGCCCGCGCCGAGGGCCGTACCGTCGTCGTGCTGTCCGAGTACGGCATCACCCGCGCCGACCGGCCCGTCGACATCAACCGCGCCCTGCGCCGGGCCGGCCTGCTCGAAGTGCACACCCAGGACGGCATGGAGTACCTCGACCCGATGGCCTCGCGCGCCTTCGCCGTCGCCGACCACCAGATCGCCCACGTCTACGTGCGCCGCCCCGAGGACATGGACGCGACCAGGGCCGCCCTCGAGGGACTGCCCGGCATCGAGAGACTCCTCGACGACGAGGGCAAGAAGGTCCACCACCTCGACCACCCGCGCTCCGGGGAACTCGTCGCCGTCGCCGAACCGGACGCCTGGTTCACGTACTACTACTGGCTCGACGACGAGCGCGCGCCCGACTTCGCGCAGCTGGTCGAGATCCACCGCAAACCCGGTTACGACCCGGTCGAGCTCTTCATGGACCCGCACGACCCCTATGTGAAGGTCAAGGCGGCGACCGCGGTGGCCCGCAAGAAACTCGGCCTGCGCTACCGCATGGCGGTCGTACCCCTCGACGCCTCACCCATCCGCGGCAGCCACGGCCGCCTGCCCGCGAGCGACGACGACGGTCCGCTCCTCCTGTGCTCCACCCCCCGCGCCGTCGGCGACCGCATCGCGGCCACCGACGTGAAGTCCCTCCTGCTCCACCTCGCCGGTCTCGGCCAAGCAGACCACAAGTCCGAAGAGAGGCACCCGTGAACGACATCCAAGCAACCGACCAGGGCACCGACGAACTGCTGCGCCGCAGCCTGGGCATCGGCCGCCGCAGCTTCCTCAGCACCTGCACCGCCGTCGCGGCCGGGGCGATCGCCGCTCCGGTCTTCGGCGCGGCCCCCGTGCAGGCGGCCCCCGGCGAGTCGAACGGCAAGGCCAAGGGCCACCTGCTCGTCCCCGAGGACAAGCGCGGCATCATCCTCTACACGGTGCGCGACGCCACCGGCCGCGACCCGTTCTCCACCAGCCTGCCGTCCGGCTTCCGCGCCGTGTTCGAGCAACTGGCCCGCTACGGCTACCGGCAGGTCGAGTTCGCGGGCTACGGCCAGCACCGCAACGCCCCCGGCGGCGCCAACCTGGAGAGCGTGGAGGGCGCCCGGCTGCTGCGCGGCTGGCTGGACGAGTTCGGGCTGCGGGCGCAGGGCAACCACGGCTTCATCCCGGGCTCCTGGCCGCTGACCACCGGGGACCTGGACACCTTCAAGAAGCACCTGGAGATCGCCAACATCCTCGGCATGCAGCACATGGGGACCGGCGGTGACCCCACCGGCAGCTCCTACAAGGCCGACTGGGACGTCGCCGCCGAGAAGTGGCACGTCCTCGGCGAGATCGCCCGCAGCGCCGGGATCAAGCTCTACACCCACAACCACGACACGGCCTACGGCTTCCTGCTCGACGGCGGCCCGCTCGACGCCCAGGGCCGGCCGACCCGCAGCTCCGGCATCCGCAAGCTGGAGTACTTCCTGTCCATCACCGACCCCAAGCTGATCTGGCTGGAGATGGACATCTACTGGGCGCACGTGGCCCAGTACAAGTTCCGCACCTACACCGACCACGACGGTGCCGTCCGGCAGAACATCTTCGACCCGGCGGCCCTGGTCGCCGCCCACAACAAGCGCTACCCGTTGTTCCACGCCAAGGACGGCGTCATCAACACGACCAACGGACAGGGCTACGACATGGTCCCGTTCGGCACCGGCGTCATCGACTACACCTCCTTCTTCTCCCGGGTCGGCCACCCGAACTACCACAACCCGATGGTCGAGCAGGACAACGCCCCGAGCTCCTCCAACCCGGCCCAGTCGATGGAACACGCGCGGATCGGCTACGAGAACATGGCCGCGCTGCGCCGCAAGTAACGCACACCCGCGGAGGGCCTCCCCGGAAATCCCCGGAGAGGCCCTCCGCGCGCGGTTCACGCGGTCACGCCATGTCCTCGCCCAGGGGCCGGGGGTTGGCGGCGATGCCGCGCCGGGGCTGCGGCCTGCCCGGAGCCTTCAGGAACAGCGCCAGCACCGCGGAGGCCAGCCCGATCGAACCCGCCAGGACGAACGCGCCCTTGTAGTCCCAGGCCGCGACGACGACCGCGCCGAGACCCGAACCGACGAGCCCGGAGATCAGCTTCGAGCTGTAGACGATGCCGTAGTTGGCGGCGTTGTGGTTCTCCCCGAAGTAGTCGGCCGTCATGGCCGCGAACAGCGGGAAGATCGCTCCGCCGCCGAACCCGGACACCATGGAGCAGAACAGGAAGAACGGCATGCTGCCCATCTGGCCGGACACCAGCACACCGAACTGCGCCGTGCCGAGCACCAGACACACGATGATCAGGGTGTTGCGCCGCCCGAACTGGTCGGAGATCCAGCCGATGACACCGCGCCCGGTGCCGTTGACGATCGCCTTCAGGGACATCGCGGTCGCCACGATCCCGCCCGCGAACCCCATGTCCTTGCCGAACGGCACCTGGAAGGCGATGCCGAAGATGTTGATGCCGGCCGTGCACAGCAGACAGAACCACATCATCCACATGACGGGCGTACGGGCGGCCTCGCCAGGGGTGTACTGCTTGACCGCCGGCGGGTTCTTCGCCAGCGCCCGGCGGATCTTCGGGTCTTCGGTCTGCTTCAGCGGGTCGACGTGAGCGGGCCACCAGTTCTTCGGGGGGTCCCGGAAGAACCAGCCGGCCGTCGCCACCATGACGCACAGTCCGGCACCGACGCAGGCGAGCACCGTCCGGTAGTTGCTCAGGTCCATGAACGAGGTGAACAGGAACACGAACGGCACGGAGCCGTAGGCGAAACCGCCGTTGACGAAGCCCGTCTTGCCGCCCTTGCGCTCCGGATACCACTTGCCGACCATGTTCACGCAGGTCGCGTACACCAGACCGGCGCCGATGCCGCTGCACATGCCGAAGCCGAAGTACGCCACGATCACGTGCGGCGCGTACGCCAGCGACAGATAGCCCAGCAGTGTGCCGACCGCGCCGAGCAGCATGGCCGAACGGGCGGGCAGCCTGCCGCTCTCCCGCAGTTGTCCGGCCGGGAAGGCCACGGCCGCCTGGAAGAACACCCAGACGCCCATCAGCCAGAAGATGTGCCCACTGCTCCACAGGTGGGCCTTGTGGAGCGTCTCCTCCGCCGAGGTGAACGCGTATTCGGCGGAGCTGATGCCCATCATGCCCACCCAGGGGAGGATGACCATCCACCTGCGGCGACGCCCCATGATGTCGATGTCGGTCTCACCGATGCGGTAGACCCGCCCCCGGGAGTCGGTCACTTCGCGATACGAGCCGTGCGCTGTGCGGGCGTCGCCCGGCGTACTTCTGGTCGATAGGGGATCCGCGGTCATGTCTGGCCATCTCCTCGCCGTGTCGGTGGGGATCGGGGACGATGCGCCGGGCGTTCGATCGGCCCGGAGTGTTGCGGAACAGCGCCGGTACGGCGCGGGGCGGGTCCGGTGCAGCCTGTGCGTTCGCGCGTACGGTCCAGGGACGGCCCGCGCCCACCACCGGCCGCTCCCGGACTCGGTCTGCTCGCCGACCGGCTGATTGCATACAGTCGACGAATACTGTATGAAGTTTGTTATCCCGCATCCCGTCAAAGGTGTCCAGGGGTTGCGCAGCACTTTTCAGCCAGGAGCCGTCCCGCCCGGGAGCCGGAATGGACCTCTATGAACACCAGGCAAGGCAACTCTTCGAGGAGTACGGCATCTTGGTGCCACGGGCCGAGGTCACCGACTCCTCCAAGAAGGCCCGTGAGATCGCCCGCAGGATCGGCGGCCGGGTCTTCGTCAAGGCCCAGGTGAAGACGGGCGGGCGGGGCGGGGCGGGCGGAGTGAAACTCGCCGCCGACCCCGCGGCCACCGAACTGACGGCCCGCCAGATCCTCGGCATGGACATCAAGGGCCACCGGGTCCGCAAGGTGATGGTGGCCGAACCGGTCGACACCGCCGAGGAGTTCTACGTCTCCTACGCCCTGGACCGTTCGACGGGCGGCTTCCTCGCCATCGCCTCGGCTCGGGGCGGCACGGAGTCCGAGGGGCCGGCCGCGAGCCGTCCCGGGGCGGTGGCGCGCGTCCCCGTCGACCCGGCCGAGGGCGTCACCTCGTCGAAGGCGGCCGGGATCGCCGCGGCGGCGGGCCTGCCTCCGCGGGCCGTGGACACCCTGGTCCGGCTCTGGCAGGTCCTGGTCCGCGAGGACGCCCTGCTGGTGGAGGTCGACCCGCTGGTACGCACGAGGCAGGGCCGGATCGTCGCACTCGACGGCAGGATCACCCTCGACGGCAACGCCCGGTTCCGCCAGGCCCGCTGGGGGGTGGAGCACACCGGGCACGACGACCCGCTGGAGGCGGCGGCCGCGGCCCGCGGCCTCACCTACGTCAAGCTGGACGGCGAGGTCGGCGTCATCGGCAACGGCGCCAGCCTGGTCATGTCCACACTGGACATGGTCGCCGGCCGCGGCGCCCGCCCCGCCAACTTCCTGGACATCGGCGGCGGAGCCTGCGCGCGGCTCATGGCCGACGGGCTGTCCGTCGTCCTCTCCGACCCGTCCGTGCGGTCGGTCCTCGTCAACGTCTTCGGCGGGATCACCACGTGCGACACCGTCGCCGAGGGCATCGTCCAGGCCCTGGACACCGTCCGGCTCACCCGGCCGTTGGTCGTACGCCTCGACGGCAACAACGCGGCCCGCGGCCGCGCGATCCTCGACGAGCGCGCCCACCCCCTGCTCGAACAGGCCGCCACCATGGACACCGCCGTGAGCCGCGCCGCGGAACTGGCCCGTCAGCGATGATCCCGTCGCACCCCGATCACGATCCGTGTCCACCGCCCTGGAGGTCCTCCCAGGGCGGATACGCAGGTGAAACGCACCCCGAAACCTTGGTATTGTTGTCCATGTCGCCGCGGGGAACACCCCCGGTCAGGCGGCAGACACCTGGTCCGGGTGGCGGAATGGCAGACGCGCTAGCTTGAGGTGCTAGTGCCCTTTATCGGGCGTGGGGGTTCAAGTCCCCCCTCGGACACCAGCATTGGCGATGTACAGATGAGGGCCTCGACCTTGCGGTCGCGGTCCTCTCAGCGTGTTCGTAACTGATGGTGATGCCCAGGGCTTCGTAGAGCGGGCCCTTCTTGTCCGGGGTGGCGGCCTGGATGCGCTGTGCGATATCCCCAAGACTCTCAGTAGTCCGCTGGATCTGTTGCGCGTCGAGGCGTAGGGGCGCCCGCCCCGCTTTTCGGCTCTTTCCGACGCAGGAGTGCGAAGGTGTTGATGGCCGCGGGATAGGCCAGGCGTAGCAGCACGACAGATCATGATACCGTCGATGCCCGCACCCGCAGTGCCGGGCGACAGGCGCAGCTGCCGCACGGCCGGGCGGGTAGGTGGGGAGGTGTGCGGTAGTGCGGACCTTCCTTCCAGGAGTGTGGTGGTTCCGCGGACTTACCCGAGCCGGCCGTATCGGGGTCAGCGGTCGAGGAGTTCCCGGCGCCGCCGCGCGCGCAGGACGAAGTGCTGGGTCTTCCCGCTGGGGGTCTTGGGCAGCTCGTCGGTGAAGTGGATCAGGCGCGGGTAGGCGTGTGCGGCGTACCTGCGCTTGACGAGTTGCTGCAACTCCGTGACGAGCGCGTCGTCTCCGACCGTGCCGGGGCGCAGCACGACGAAGGCCTCGACCACCTCACCGCGCAGCGCGTCGGGCACCCCCACGACCGCGGCTTCGGCCACCTGGGCATGCTGCAGCAGGACGCTTTCGACGTCGAAGGGGCCGATGCGGTAACCGGCCATGATGATGACGTCGTCGTCGCGGGCGGAGAAGAAGAAGTGGCCGTCCTCGTCCCTGACCCCGGCGTCGCCGGTGAGGTACCACCGGCCGTCGTCCGAGAAGCGTTCGGCGGTCTTCTCGGGTGCGCCGGCGTATCCCGAGAACCACATGAGGGGGCTGTCCGTCACCTTGACCGCGACACGGCCGACGGTGCCCGCCGGGGCCGGCTCGTCCCGGTCCTCGAACAGGACCTCGGCCGACCAACCGGGCAGCGGTCTGCCCATCGAGCCCGGCCGGAGCGGAGACCGTATCGTATCGGCCCATCCGTTGACGATGACCATCCCGTGCTCGGTCTGCCCGTAGTGGTCCCTGACGGGGACACCGAGCGTCTGCTCGGCCCACGAGATCACCTCGGGGGTGAGAGGCTCGCCCGCGGACGAGGCCGTGCGCAGCCGCAGACCATCGGGTGCGGGTTCGGGCGCACTGCGCAGGCTGCGATAGACGGTGGGTGCGGCGGTGAGGTTCGTCACCCCGAACTCGCGTATGACCTGCCAGGTCAGGGGTGCGGAGAAGCCGGAGTGCAGCAGGAGGCTGCGGGTGCCGGCGGCCAGCGGGCCGAGGACGGCGTAGTACAGCCCATAGGCCCAGCCGGGGTCGGCGGCGTTCCAGAACACGTCGTCGGGGCGAACGTCCAGGCCGTACTCCAGGTAGGCCTGGAACGATGCCAGCGCCCTGAGCGGGACGGGGACACCCTTGGGGGCGCCCGTGGTGCCGGAGGTGAAGAGCTGGACCAGGGTCCCGTGCCCGCCACGGGCCACCGGCCTGCCCTCCGGCTCGTCACCGCGGTACGAGGCGAGCAGCCGGTCGAAGGACAGCTGACCCTCTCCCGGCTCGCCACCCGCGACCACGACCTGCCACGGGGCGTCGCCCGGGATGTCCTCGCCGGGGGCGAGCTTGGCTCGCTGGGCTGCGTCGACCACGACGGCCTTCGCCGCACTGGCCTCCAGCCGCATCGCGATGGCCGGAGGGCCGAACGCTGTGAACAACGGCACATGGACCGCTCCGCGCCGCCAGATACCCAGCAGCGCCACGACCAGGTCGACGGACTTGCCCATCAGCACGGCGACGGCGTCACCGGGCGCGACGCCGATACCCGCGAGGGCGGCGGCGAACCGGGCCGAGTCGCGGCGGAGGCGGCCGTAGGTGAGGTCCTGGCTGGTCAGGTCCGCCTCAATGACGGTGAAAGCCACGTCGTCCGCGGGGTGTCGGTCGCAGAGCAGTTCCGCCGCGCAGGCCTCGGGGGAACCGAACAGAGACAGCAGTTCCGCGACCCGGTCCGGCTGGGCGGGCGAAACAGCGGATTGTCCCTTTTCCGAGGGCGATTGGGTTATACCGACCACGACCATCTCCTTCCTGGCCCCGCCGCTCATGCTTTGCGGTGGCGTTACGGCGCCTTATGCTCCGTGTCACGCGGTTGGCTGAATACCCCCGGAAAGGGGTAGGGGCAATGCACTCTTTTTCGGGCGCATCGATGCGCCCCGACGATGGGGATGCCTTCCGGCAGGCCCTTCGGCTCGCCCAGGGGCACACGGATCTTCCTGTCGTCTTCGGAGGCCCGGTGCGGGGCGACGTCCTGAACCTGACCCAGCTGATCGGGGTCCGGACCGCCGGGCTCCGGGGACTGATTGTGAACCCCGCCGCCGGGCTGGGCGGACAGGTGATGGTACGGCGCCGGCCCGCGGCCGTGACCGACTACAAGTCAGCCGACTCGATCACGCACGACTACGACGGGCCCGTACTCGCGGAGGGCATCCGCTCGATCGTCGCCGTGCCGGTCGTGGTCTCCGGCGCGGTGCGTGGAGTCCTCTACGGAGCCTCACGTGACTCGCTCCCGCTGGGGGAGCGTGCCACGGACGCGGTGGTGGGCGCCTCGCGAAGGCTGGCGCACGAGCTTGCCACACGGGACGAGGTCGACCGACGGCTGAAGCTCCAGCAGGCCGCGGAGACCAACCCCTTCTGCCCCAAGGCCCGGATCGGGATGGAAGAGGTCCGCGAACTGCACGCGGAGTTGCGCGTCATCGCCCAGGCCGTACAGCAGGACGCGCTGCGCGACCGCCTTCTCGACGCCTCCCGACGCCTGGCCGCCCTCAGCGTGGCGCCCGAGCCGGAGCAGAGCTCGCCGCTGGCACCGCGGGAGATCGACGTCCTGGCGCAAGTGGCTCTCGGATGCAGCAACGCGGAAGCCGGCGCACGCCTGTCCCTGCGCCCCGAGACGGTCAAGGCCTACCTGCGCAGCGCCATGCGCAAGCTCGACGTCCACACACGTTTCGAGGCCGTGGTCGCCGCGCGCCGCCACGGCCTTCTGCCCTAGAACACACGGCCCGACCCACCGGTTTCGGCATCGTGCCTCGACGTTTACGAGAAGATGACCGACGACTTCGAGGCCGCCGCGCTGGAGCTGATGCGGAAGGCCGGGGACTTCGGCGGCGCGGTCTCCGCCGTCGAGCACGGCTTCCGGAAGCAGGAGACCGAGCGCAGCGCCTACCGCATCGCCCGGGAGACCGACGCCGGCGAGCGCGTGGTCGCCTGTCCGTTCCGGCGATCGCCACCGGAGACCTGTTCCGCGCCCATGTCGACGCCGACACCACTCTGGGCCGCCAGGCCGAGCCGTACATGGACTCGGCGCCCTGGTGCCCGACCACGTCACGGCAGCCATGACGGCCGATGCCTCGCCGAGGAGGATGCGGCAACGGGCTTTCTACCAGACGGTTTTCCCTGCACGCTGCCGCAGGCTGAGCTCCTGCACCAGACCCTCACCGAGCAGGGCACAGGCCCCGATCGGGCCCTCGCCTTCGACGCGGCCGACGAGGACGTCGTGCGAAGACTGTCCGGACGCCGGGTCCGGTCGGTGAGCGTCCGCAGCACGCCGTGCGTGTCGAATGGCTGTCCGGAGCGCGCTGCCCCGGTGATGCCGAGCCGCGTAGCCCCGGCGCCTCAGCGCTAACGCGCGCTCATCCGCAGGGCGCCGTCCATCCGGACGGTCTCACCGTTGAGGTAGTCGTGCTCGGTGACCATGGTGACCAGGCGGGCGAACTCGGCCGGCTGGGCGAGGCGCGCGGGGAACGGCACGCTCGCGCCGAGGCCGGCGCGGACCTCGTCGCTGAAGCCCGCCATCATCGGGGTGTCCACGATGCCCGGAGCGATGGTGACCACGCGTATGCCGTGTTGGGCGAGATCGCGGGCCGCGGTGACGGTCATCCCGGCCACCCCGGCCTTGGACGCGGCGTAGGCGATCTGGCCGATCTGGCCCTCGAAGGCGGCGATGGACGCGGTGTTGACGATGACTCCACGCTGTCCGTAGGCGTCGGGTTCGTGCCGGGCGATGGCCTCGGCGGCCAGCCGCAGCACGTTGAAGGTGCCGAGCAGGTTGACGTGGAGCACTGTGCGGAACAGGTCGAGGTCGTGCGGGCCCTTGCGGCCCAGGACGCGGGCCGACGGGGCGATTCCCGCGCAGTTGACCGCGACGCGCAGCACGGCGCCGTCGGCGTCGATACGGGCCAGCGCCGCACGCACCGGGGCCTCCTCGGTGACGTCGGCGGCGAGCAGGGTGACGCCGTCCGGCTGGGGGCCCGCCGCGGCGACGGCCTGCTCCAGGTCGAGGCCGTAGACCGTCGCACCGCGCGCGGCGAGTTCCGCCGCCGTGGCGGCGCCCAGACCGGAGGCGGCGCCGGTGACGAGTGCTGCTGATCCCGTGATGTTCATGGACTGGCTCCTTGGGCGTGAAAGGGGCGTCAGCGGGCGAGCCCGCGGCTGATGACAAGGCGCTGGATCTGGTTGGTGCCCTCGAAGATCTGCATGATCTTCGCCTCGCGCATATAGCGCTCGACCGGAAAATCGCGCGTGTAGCCGTACCCGCCGAGCACCTGGACGGCGTCGGTGGTGACCTTCATGGCGGCGTCGGTTGCGATGAGCTTGGCGACGCTGGCCTGGCGGCCGAAGGGCCGGCCCAGATCGCGGCGGCGGGCCGCGTCGAGGTACGTCGCGCGGGCGGAGTCGACGGCCGCGGCCATGTCCGCGAGCAGGAATCCCAGGCCCTGGTGGTCGACGATGCGCCGGCCGAAGGTGGTGCGCTCGTTGGCATACTCGACGGCGGTGGCGAGCGCGGCCTGGGCGAGGCCGGTCGCGCAGGCGGCGATGCCGAGCCGGCCGCAGTCCAGCGCGCTGAAGGCGATCTGGAGGCCCTGACCCTCGTCCCCGATGAGCCGGTCGGTGTCCAGGAGCGCACCGTCCCAGTGCGCCGAGGTGGTGGGGACGCCGTGCAGGCCCATCTTCCGTTCCGGCCTGCCGAAGCTCAGGCCCTCGGTCGTGCCGGGGGCGAGGAAGCAGGAGATGCCGTGGCCGCCGGGCGCCGTACGGGCGAAAAGGGCATAGAAGCCGGCCTTGCCGCCGTGGGTGATCCACGCCTTGGAGCCGCTGATCCGGTAGCCGTTGTCCGTTCGCTCGGCCCTGCAGGAAAGGGCCGCTGCGTCGGAGCCGGCCTGCGGCTCGGACAGGCTGTAGCCGCCGACCAGGCTGCCCGTCAGCATGTCCGGCAGCCAGCGCTCCTTCTGGGCCTCGGTGCCGAAGGCGACCAGCGGGTGGCAGGCCAGGGTGTGGACGCTGGTGGCGACAGCCACGGCCGCCCACCGTGCGGCGAGCTCCTCCAGTACCTGCAGGTAGACCTCGTAAGGCTGGCCTCCGCCGCCGTACTCCTCCGGGTACGGCAGGCCGAGCAGTCCGGCCCGGCCGAGGGTGGCGAACAGGCCCTCCGGATACGTCTCGGTGCTCTCGTGCTCCTCGACCCGAGGGGCGAGTTCCTTGTCGGCGATCTCTCGGGTGAGGGCGATGAGGTCCGCCGCCTCGGGGGTGGGCAGCAGGCGGTCGACGTCCATGACGGCTCCAACGGTACTCAGTGCGGTACGCCAGTACCGCTTACGGTAGCGCAAGCGAGGACCTGAAATACTGTCCGAGTGATCGAGACCTCAGCTGCCGACGTCCCGAAGGCAACCGGGCGAGGTGCCGCCCGCCGGTCCGAGCTGTTCGAGGAGCTGACAGGCCTCCTGATCCGCGACGGGTTCGCCCAGCTGACCCTGGACGATCTCGCCGCGCGGCTGCGCTGCTCCAAGCGCACGCTCTACGGCCTCGCGAACAGCAAGGAACAGCTCGTTCGAGCCGCAGTGGTGCATTTCTTCCGCTGCGCGACCACCCGGGTCGAGGCCGCCGTGGTCGCCGAGACCGATCCCGCCCGGCGGCTGACCGCCTACCTTCGCGCCGTATCGGCGGAACTCGCACCGGTGTCGAGGCAGTTCTTCGACGATGTGGCGGCCTTCCAGCCGGCGGCCGAGGTCTACGAGCGCAACACCCGTGTGGCGGCCGGACGGGTGCAGCAGTTGATCGCGGAGGGCGTGGCGGCGGGAGCCTTCCGCGAGGTGCACGTCGCCTTCGCCGCCGAGGTCATCACCTCGGTGATGGTGCGCATCCAGCGCCGCGAGGTGGCGGCATCCACCGGCCTGGCCGACGCCGAGGCATACGAGCAGCTCGCTGAGCTCCTCCTGCACGGTCTGAACCGCCAGGCCGGGGCCTGATCGGGGACAGGCACGAAGGACAATGCGGCAGCGGTGAGGGGGCAGGGGCATCGGCTGGACCCGTGGCGCGGAGGGACTCCCATGGTGACCGTGTGGTGCGTTCCACGAGGTGGCCGATCGCGGACCGGCCGGTGCCGATGATGAGGTCGCCCTCCCAGCGACCCGGAACCGCGCAGTCCTCGGCTTCGGCCGGCCGCTCGCTGATCATCACGTCGGGTGTGACGTGGCCGCCGGCGCGTGTCCCTGCGGGTGGTCATCAACTCGGTGATCTTCCGCTCCTCCGATCAGAACCTGACCACCGTCGGCACGTGCACCGAGATGGCGTCTCGCCCGACCGAGCCGGGGTTGCGTCCTGGGAAGTTGGTGATCGCGCGGGCGTGGAAGATCCGCACCTGCTCCGGCCGGTGTGACGCGGCGGCCGACACCGGTCAAATGATCGAGTCCCTATCGAACCCGGGGCGGTTCACTGTGTCAGTCCATGGATCCGACAGGTTGTCGCCGAGGCCTGCACCGGGTTCGGCTGCGGTGTCGTGGAGGGATTGTTCGGTCCAGATGACCTTGCCGCGGGCGCCGTACCGGGTGCCCCAGCGCTGGGCGAACTGAGCGACGAGGAACAGCCCGCGGCCGCCCTCGTCCGTGGTGGCCGCCCGCCGCAGGTGGGGGGAGGTGCTGGAGCCGTCGGCGACCTCGCAGATCAGGTGGTTGCGGTCGTGCAGCAGGCGCAGCCGGATGGGCTGGGTGCCGTGTCGGATGGCGTTGGTGACCAGTTCGCTGACGATCAGCTCGGTGGTGAAGGCGACCTGGTCCAGGGCCCAGGTCTCCAGCTGGCGGGTGACGTCGGTACGGACGCGGGAGACGGCCGCCGGGTCGGAGGGCACCTCCCAGTCCGCGACCCGGGCCGGGTCCAGCAGGTGGGTCCGGGCCACCAGCAAGGCGATGTCGTCGCGAGGGCGCTCGGGGAGCATGGCGGCGAAGACGGTCTGGCAGGTGGCCTCCGGGGTGCGGTCCACGGCATCGGCCAGGGCCGTGCGCAGCTGCTCAATTCCGGTGTCGAGGTCGCGGTCCCGGTCCTCGATCAGCCCGTCGGTGTAGAGGACCAGCTGACTGCCCTCGGGCACAGTGAGTTCGGCGGTCTCGAAGGGCAGGCTGCCGCCCAGGCCCAGCGGGGGACTGACGGGTACGTCCGGGAAGGTGACGGTGCCGTCGGGGTGGACCAGGGCGGGGCCGGGATGGCCAGACCGGGCCACAGCGCAGCGGCCGGAGACGGGATCGTAGATGGCGTACAGGCAGGTGGCCCCCGTGACCCCCTGGCCGTGGGCCTCGTCCGCCTCGTCGTGGTCGATGTGGGCGACCAGCTCGTCCAGGTGGCTCAGGAGTTCGTCCGGGGCCAGGTCCAGGGCGGAGAAGTTGTGCACGGCGGTGCGCAGCCGACCCATGGTGGCGGCGGCGTGCAGGCCGTGGCCGACGACGTCGCCAACCACCAGGGCCACCCGGGTGCCGGGCAGGGGGATGACGTCGAACCAATCGCCGCCCGCCCCGGCCTGGGCGGGCAGGTAGCGGTGGGCGGCCTCGACGGCGGTCTGCTCGGGCAGGGTGCGGGGCAGCAGGCTGCGCTGCAAAGTGGCCGCAAGGGTGTGCTCGCAGGTGTAGCGGCGGGCGTTGTCGATGCACAACGCAGCACGTCTGGCCAGCTCCTCGGAGAGGGAAAGGTCCTCCTGCCCGAAGGGCGGGGAGGCGTCCGCCCGCCAGAAGTTGGCCATCCCTAGCACCACCCCGCGGGCCTGCAGCGGCACCGAGATCAGGGAATGGATTCCGTACTCCAGCACCCGCCGCGCCCGCTCCGGGTCCTGGGCCCGCCAGCCGTCGGAGCCAGCGAGGTCCGACTCCAGCACAGCGTGGCCGCCGGCCACCCCGGCGGCGATGGGGTTGGTGGTGGCGAAGCGGATCAGCTCCCCCACGGGGTAGAGAGGCGGGTCGCCCCGGACGCCGCTGACGGCGGTGCGGCGCATTTCGGTGCTTGCCCCGGCCGGCTCCTCGCCACGCAGCACCGGATCCAGCAGCTCCACGGTGACGAAATCGGTGAACCGCGGGACGACCATCTCCGCCAGCTCCTCGGCGGTGCGCACCACATCCAGCGTGGTGCCGATCCGCACGCCGGCGTCGTAGAGCAGCTGCAGGCGCTCGCGTGCCACCGTGGCCCGACCGGCGAGGGTGCGCAGTTCGGTGGTGTCGCGCAGGGTGGCCACGCTGCCCGCCGGGTCGCCGTAGCGCTCGACGCGCCGGACGTTGACCGCCAGCAGCCGGTCGCCGGCCAGATGGACCTCGTCGGTGGCCGTCCGCCCCGAGGAAAGCAGCTCGGCGGTGCCCGGGGTCAGGCCGAGGTCGGTGATCTGGTGCTGCTCCGCGTCCTCCGGCAGATTCAGCAGCCGGCGTGCCTCGTCGTTGGCCAGCAGCAGCCGCCCGTCGCCGCCGACGACGAGCACGCCTTCGCGCACCGTGTGCAGGACCGCGTCATGATGCTCGTACATGCGAGTCATCTCGGCGGGGCCCAGTCCGTGGGTCTGGCGCAGCAGCCGCCGGCCAATCAGCGCCGACCCGCCCGCGACCAGGGCGAGCGCGCCGCCTGCGGCGCCGAAGAGCACCGGAAGCTGCCCGGCCACCGCTTCGTTCACCTTCTTGACCTTGATCTCGGGGGACACGATGCCGGCGACCGAGCCGTCAGGCCGGAAGACGGGGACCTCCGCGAAGACCGAAACGCCCAGCGGAGTCACCTCGGCGTCCGTGAGCGCCGTGCCCCTCACCGCCTTCCGGTAGGGGTCGCCCTTGACTACGTGTTTCCCGATTCGATGCGGGTCGGGGTGGGTGTATCGGATCCCGTCCGTGCTGATGATCACGATGCCGTCGACGCCGGACCGCTTCCGGGCCCTCTCGGTGAGCGGTTGCAGCACCGCGGTCGGATCGCGGCTGTCCAGCGCCTGCACGATTCCCGGGGAGTTCGCGAACGCCTCGGCGACGGCAAGCACCTCTTCGCGGGCTTTCTCCGTGCCTTGGTGCCGGGCCTGGACCACCAGCGTCACCACCGTCGCGGCGACGAGCAGCACCACGACCGCCAGCTGCAGGAGGAACACTTGGCCGGCGACGCTCCGCGCGCTCAGCAGGGAGCGCAGGCGCCGCCCTGGCGACCGGTGCGGGATCTCCCGTTCGTCCTCGGGACGAGTCGGCTGCTCCGTTCCCGGACACGGAACCTCACGCCGCCTCCGCGCACGCCAACCAGCGAACCGGCGGGAAGACGCTGTCGAGGATCGGCGGAAACCTCTGAGCGCATCCATAGGTCCAGTGTTGTCGATTCGGCCGCTGCGAGCCCACCACTGGAACCGTGCCGTTCATGAACCTGGTCGAGCAGGTCATGATGCAAGAGCCTACGCCAGCGCCGAACGCTGCCTCTGGATCGCCGACAACGGCTCCTCTCACCGGGGAAGGACAGCCATCGACCGTCTGACCAGCAGATATCCGAATGCAGTCATGGTCCACACCTCCTGCACGCCTCATGGGCCAACCAGATCGAGATCTTCTCCTCGATCGTCCAGCGCAAGGTCGTCTCGCCCAACGACTTCACCGACCTCAGCGAGGTCCGGGACCGGCTGCGAGCATGCGAAGACCGCTACAACGCCATGCGACCTGGACGATCTGCCGGCCGGGCTCGACCCGCACACCGCCGATCCCCAGGAAGAATCCTCCGTCGCCCTGAAAGCGTGATCCAAGGAAAGCCACTTGATTGCATCGAACTCGGCTCCATCGAAGGAAGTGACCTGCCCTGTCTCTGCCCGCAGGACGTACCACAAGGACACGTCAGGTGGTTCGCCCGTCAGCGACCATGTGGTCCTCAGCAACCTCGTGGGCCGGCCCCGCCGCCTCTACAGCCATTCGAATTCCCGGTCGAGCCGACTGCCATTGCACCGGTAGGCATCGGCCAGTCGCTGCCAGGCCGGGGCGTTGAACACGACGATGCGCGCAGTCGGCACCGCGGTAACGCTCCTCGCAATGACACTCGCCACCGGGGCCGCTCCCCCGGCCGGCAGCGGCCAGGACGGCCTCGCCGTCACCTCTGTCTCCACCCGCCCCGGATTCGTCACCGGCAGGGACGTTCTGGTCCACGTGCGTGTGCCCGGCGGCACCCGGCCAGGCGAGGTACGCGTCACCCGCAACGGCACCGATGTCACTAGGCAGTTCAGCCCGGGCGCCGGGGCGGCCACGGCCTCACCGGCCTGGTCACCAGGCTCGCGGACGGCCGCAACCGCATCGCCGCCACGACCGGCGGCGCGCCCGGCGCGCGGCTGCGCGCGAAGTCCCCGAGGTGCGCAACCGGCCGGTGTAGTGGGGGGTGGCGAGGATGGACCGCACCGTGTTCAGTACCCAGCGCCGACCGTTTTTGCCGCGATCAGTGGCGCGAGTCCACTCAACGTGTCGAAGGCCAACCTCTGTCGCCGGCCGCTCGACTACCCCGGAGTCGCGCAGCGCAGCAGGTCACGGGGGCTCGCTGGTCTCTTCTCAGAGTCTGTGGAAAGACAGGTCATACTGCTCGCCGAGCACGGCCCGGCCTATGGTGGCCAGAACGTGATCGCCGTTGTCATGGAGCTCGTACAGCGTCAGGTCGCGCAGGATCCGCTCCACAGGGCTCGGGCGGATCAGGCTGCGGGCGCCGCACGCGTGGATGACGTGATGCACCGTTTCTTGTGCCAGACGCGCGATGGTGTGCCAGGCTCTGGCGCCGGCGATTCGGGCCTCGTCGAGCCTGCCCTCGTCCCACAGACCGGCGACGTGGCGCAGCCAAAGGCGCCCGGTTTCGACATTGACCGCCATGCTGCCCACCCGCTGCTGCACATAGGGGTCACCGCCCTTGCCTTGCCGCTTCAGATACTCGAGCGCGTACTCATATGCGGCGAGGGCGCCGCCGAGGAAGCTGGCCGCGTAATGGGGAACGAATGCGGTCTGCCATTGCCCGTCGAAGTAGCTGCCGGGACCGCCGATGAGATGTTCGCGCGGTAGGAAGGTGTCGTGGAAGCGCACCACGTGGCTGGCCGTCGCGCGCATGCCGCCAGGGTCCCACCAGGAAGCCTCCACGGTCACGGTCGGATCGGACAGGTCGCAGGCGAGCAGCAGGAGTCTCCCATGGGCCGCTCGGGTTTGGCGGGCTCCGCCGGGGCCGTCCGGATCGACGAGCAGGATCGCCCACTGTGCTCCGGTGGCGCTGGTGGCGAACGCCTTGCTGCCGTGGAGGATCCAGCCGTTGTGGACTGGGGTCAGCGTCGTGCCGAAGCGAACGCTCTCGCCCGGCTTCGGCGCTTGGGGTTCGCCGCTCCAGGCGGCCCATTTCTCCCCGTGTTCCACCACGCCGGCGAACCAGCGTCGCTTCTGCTCCGGGGTGGCCAGGGCGTCGATGAGGACGAGAGAGTTGGTGTGCCCTTCCCAGCAGCGGGCCAGCGACAGATCGGCCTTGGCCAGTGTGGTGGTCATCTCCCACAGGGGCAGGGTCTTGCCCTGCTGAGGGCCGTAGCCCAGGCCCCCGTACTCCCTGGGCACGGTGGCGCCCAGAAGGCCGCCGGAGAACAGATCGTCGAAGTCCTCGGTGGGGAAGACGGCTTTGCGGTCGTACTCCGCGGCGCGGGGGGCGAATCGGTCCGCGGCGAGCTTCGCCACGGTGGCGAGAACGGCCTGGTCGCATCCGGTCGCCGGATTGCGGGCCAAACCTGGGGCGCTGGGCAGGCCCTCGGTCATGTGGGGGTGGCCCCTTCCAAGAGGTGGAAGTGGGCGGGGTACATCATGGTCGGTTTACGCGCATCGGCAGGGTGAACGGTGTGGACATCGATGGTCGGCAGGCCGCGGTTGGGGTAGCCGGCGAGGATGACCTGCCGAGAGCCGAGCGGCCGTTCGGCGAGGAAGGCGACGGCCTCGGCGGCGTCGATGTCATCGGCCGACGGGGTCGCGGGCAGGGTGGAGCCGCCTGGTGCGGTGTTCAGGACCGCCGGCGCCTTACCCCAGTCGCGCGGCTGCGGGCCGCAGGCGCCGAAAGCCAGCACGAACATGCCTTCCCCGCGCGACGTCACGCTCAGCCGGCGGGCGCCGTTCGAAGCGTGTTGGTCGGTGCTGACCCACTCGCCCAGCAGCGCCGAGACATCTGGCGTGCCGGGCGGGCGGGGTGTGGGCGGTCCGGGCGGGAACGCAGAACGGGTCGTCATGGTGCCTCCCGCCTGACGGGGTGCGTCGGAGCCGGCTCCCCCGATGCGGTGTGGCCGTGGGTATCGGCCTGCTCGGCCGGGTCGAAGCAGATGGAGCGCGGGAGCAGCGTCCCGGGCATCGGATGACCTGTCATCAGCCTGAACTGCTCTCGTACTTCAACGAACAGGACCTCCCAGCCGTCGATGCCGACCAGTCCGCGAGCATGGGTGGCGCGCGTGAGCGCTGTCGGCGGATCGCGGTAGGCCATCTCCAACACCACCGCGTCCCAGTCGGCGGCGGCAACCGGGAACGGCTCCCGCTCCACCAGGGGCGTGGCGTGTGTGAGCAGGGCGTACCCCGCCGGCGAGAACCGGGACAGGGGTACGTAGGGGAGCCCAAGCTGGGAGGAGGCTTCCAGTCCGTGTGCGATGCCTCGGTTGACCAGCGTCACCCTGGCTCCGACCTCGTGCAGGGCCCACGCAACGGCCCGTCCGGCACCGCCGCAACCGATGACGGCGGCTCTGCGGCCGCTCGGGTCGACTCCGACCAGGGCAAGGGCGCGCAGGGCAGCGACAGCGTCGGTGGTGGCCGCCCGCCAGCACCCGGCGTCGAGCCACAGCAGGTTGGCCGCGCCGCACCCCAACGCGTCCGGGCCGGCGACGTCGGCCACTTGGAGCGCGCTCTCCTTGTGGGGGGCGGTCACGGTCAGCCCGCGCAAGGGCAGCCCGCCCAGCGAACCGAAGTCGAAGCTCCAGCGCCAGAAGCGGGAAAACCGATCCACCTTAAAAGGCAGGTAGAGAGCGGGCAGTCGCAGTTCCCGCAACGCCGCGTTGTGCAGCCGGGGCGACAGCGACCCTCCCGGGGCACGCCCGGCGATGCCGAACAGGCCACTGAGCGGGGGCAGCGCGGGCAAGCCGTAGTCGCTCATGAGCCGGCTCACGCTCGGCATTCCGTCTGCCTCCGGCGCGCCGGCCCGGCCGAAGACGACGGGTGCGCCCAGCCACGGCGCCAGCACCCGGGTCCACGTGCCGACCGGACCGGACGCAAACGCCGTCACGTCGGTACGTCCGAGCCCGGTGAGCAGCAGCGGCGCGGTCGATCCGTAGTGTGTGCCCGACCGCGGCACGAGGAGGTACAGCGCCGCCGGCACGGCGGACATCGCCGCGAACCGCTTCCGGAGTCTTCCTGATGCCTCCAGCAGCCCGGCCCGGCAGCCGCCCCCGGACCTCTCCGCGTGTTCGGACGCGTGCCAGGAGACCCGCCGCTGCCGGGCGGGGATGGCCGCCAGCAGCTCCGGCTGCACGTCGTCCATCGCCTCGAGATCGACCAGTTCATAGTGGTCCGCCGCGCGCAGGAGCCGAGTGCGCCGTTCCACCGGGCCGACAGTCGAGCGGCCGCCATGTCGCGCGGAGCGCAGGCTGTAGGTCAGCGGCCCTCTGAAGTGCCGACGCAGCCGGGACGGATCGGGATCGCCGACCAGGTCGGCACGTACCTCCAGCTCGTCCGCGACCTCCGCGAGGCGGCGCAGACAACGAGGGGTGAGGTCCTCCGGTTCGGCGGCGACAGCCACCAGCCGGGCCCGGCGCCCGACGGCGGCACCGTATCCGCTCGTCATTCGCGCCACTGGACGTACTCCTCCAGACCGGCCCGCTGCGGGACGAACCGATTGACCGGGGCTGTCTCGTCCGCGTGGCCGACAGCCATGGTGCACACGACGAGCCGGTCGGGGTCGATTCCAAGCTTCGCGCGCAGCACGTCCCCATAACCGGCAACACTGAACCGCGGACAACTGCTGAGACCCTTGGCCACCGGTCCGAGCATGACGTTCTGCGGGAAGAGGCCCATCTCCATCTGGGTGTTGCGGCTCGACGGTGCGTGGCCGGCGGCGAAGGGCATCTCCGCCAGGACACCCCTCGGTACCTCCCGGTCCGGAAAGGCCCTCTCGCAGGGGCGGGAGGTGATCAGGGACAGCCCGTCGCGAAGCCCGCGTGTCATCCCGTACCTCACCCCCGTCCAGGTGCGTAGGACTCGGCGAGCTCGCACAGGCGGACGCGGACGGACTGCTGGATGTGCTGGGCGCACCTGCGGTACGACTCCGGAGACTGCCCCTCCGGATCGGGGATGTCGCCTTGCGGGTCCAGAGGGAGGGTGCGGGCCTCGGCTTCGGGCGCCACAGCGATCACCCTGTCGCGATGGGCTCGGGTCATGCAGTAGATGACGGAGCTGACCCGGCACAGTTCCAAGGTGACCGGGCGAGCGCGGTGACGGCGGGGATTTCCCCGGCCCGGCACCCGCTGCAGTCCGAGTTCAGCAAGCGCGGACCGGGCACCAGGAGCCATCGGACGCGCAGCCGGCGACGTCGTGACACCCGCGCTGGAGAACCGGAAGACGTGCACGACGCCCGCCTCCGCGGCTTGGGCCCACGCGATGACCTCCGCCATGGGCGAGCGGGTGGTGTTCCCACCGCAGACGAACAGCACCCGGCACGCCGCGCCGGTGCCGCGGGTTCGCCACCAGAGGACGGCCGACGGGTAGGACAGGGCCGCGGCCGCCCCGACGCCGAACACGAGCGCTGTCAGCTGGCTGCTCCCCGGAGCCCGGAGACCGGCCAGCCATGCGAGCGCATAGGAGGCGACCAGGCCGGACATCAGGCTGGCGAACGCCCAGGCCGACACACCCCAGGTGTACTCGTGCCGGTCAAGGTAGATCAGTGAAGCGAAGATGAACAGCACCTCGTATGCCACTCCTATCCCCGCTGCCCCCAGCGCGGGAGGTGTACCGAGGAAAGTGGTGAAGCCCGCGCCCAACTGTGGTTGCCCGGCCAGCGCCCCCGCACCCAGCAGCACAGCCAGCCAGACCGGTGCCGCGGCATGCTCCTCGGCGAAGAATCGGCGGTCCGTTGCGACAACCCCGTTCTTGGCAACGCGGCTCATGATCTCGAACCGGCCCAGGTAGCCGACGAGATAAATGAGGACGCTCAGGACGGCGGTCAGTGTGAGGTGGTAGCTGTTCACATCACCGAGAGCCATCGAAACCGCTATCAGACTGAGGCACAGGGCCACCCAGGAATGTTTCATAACCGACCGCTTGCCGGCCACGTCGATCAATGGGGAGAGAATCAGGACCCCACCCCTCATCAACAACAGCATGAAGAGGATCGAGGCACCGGAAAAGGTGTAGTTCATCGTGGTGGCACCAATGATGAGCGAAGTGAAGAAGCCGGCCGCCAGTGTCTCCCGCCCCGGCACCGGAATCCGGCGCCCGCCGACCTCACTCCGCCGCATGTGCCGCCACCTACCCGTCACGCCCAGGAAAAGTACCATGGCGACGATCTGCCCGAGGACGGCTGCGGGCAGCAGCTCATAGCTGCTGACCTGCTGAGATGATAGCGGAGTCACGCCGCTGGCCAGTGCCTTCACCAGCATGGCGTAGGGAATATACGATACGAAGTAACCGAAGGTGAGCCAGCCCATGTAAGTCCCATTGTTGGTCGGACGTCAGGCTTCTGACGCCGCAAGTCCGGGATCGGCACGCCTGGTGGAAATCGGATCCGACGAAAATGCATGCTGTTCAGGATTCATGAGCGCAGCGGACAGTGAAATCACGCAGGTTGCCCCACCGTGTCGAAGGTTCGTTTGTGGGCTGCACGGTGAACATTTGGAATCGCTTCGCCTTGCAAGCCGCGTCATCGAGGGGCGGTGTGCACATCCAGCGGCCCACAAAAGTGCGGAGCCTCTACTGTCCAGTCATATACGCTTTCCAAAAAGCCTACCGTCCACAGGTACACGCTGCCAGCGCAGGAGCAGCCGCAGCGGTTGAGCGGGAGGTGCGGCTGCCGAAAATTTCATCCGACCAGGTCGGGCGGCGTGCCGGTACTCGTGGATCACTTCGGCGAGTCGGTCTCGGCGGCGTATGTCCGGACGGGAGATATGCCCGGGATCGGTGATCGGTGATCGGTGATCGGTGATCGGTGATCGGTTCGGGGACCGCGCGCAGTGATGCTGCCTGGTTCATCGCTTGATGTGGCCGGTGGGCGTTGTGGTGCAGTTCGAACTGGCGGGGGAGGTGGCTCAGGTGTTCGGGGGCCGGCTGTCACAACCATCCGTTGCGTTGGGCCTGCAGGGCCAGCTGGAAGCGGTTCGTGGCGCCCAGCCGGGCCATCAGGACCTGCAGGCGGCGGAACAGCGTGCGGCGGCTGATTCCCAGCTCGCGGGCGATGACGTCGTCGCTCGTGCCGCCGGCCAGGAGCCACAGCAGACGGCGGTCGGCGGGGAGCAGACCGCCTGGGCGGGTCGTGTCCCCGTGGAAGGGCAGAGCGTGCTGCCACGACTGTTCGAACAGCGCGATGAGGGCGGAGAGCAGACCGCACGGCTGGACGACCAGCATGGTGTTGTGCACGTCGACCTCTTTGCTCGACAGTGACACCAGAGCGTATGCCTCGTCGATGATCAGGAGTTTGACTGGGACGGACGGCAGCACTCTGGCCTGCTCTCCGGCGTTGATGCACGGTTCGATGACTTGTTTGAGGTGGTCCGGGCGTTCCAGCGACTCGCGGGAGTACACGACGCGTTGTGTGATCCCGCGGGCCAGCGTGGCCAGTGCGTCGTCGGTGGCACTGGTCACGGGGAAGTAGGGGGGCGACTCGAACTGCCGGATCTGGTGGCGGGCGCTGGCCCAGGCCTGGCGCATCCTGGGGCCGATGGCGTCGCCGGTGACGATCTCGACGAGGTGGTCGTCGTGGGCCGCGAGCCGCTGGCGCCGGAACGAATCGAAGGCGCCCGCGACCACGATGCGGGATTTCTCGACCTCGGCCGAACGACGCCGGGCGAGGACCTCGAGGCCGGCCGCCGGAGCCACCGGCGCCACCACGTCCTCGTCCCTCTCGGCGGCACCGGTCAGGCCGGCGTCGACGAGCTCGCCGTATGCCGTGGCCAGGCCCGGGCGGTCCAGACCGGTCGCGGCGGCGATCTCGCTCAGTGGCGCAGGGCCCAGCTCCAGCAGGGTGAGATAGACCCGGGCCGCCGCCTGGCCGATGCCCAGGAGCCGCAGCGCATCGCCGAGATTCGCGTTCGTCATGAGCCGCATTATCGACGGTCGTGGTCGGCCAGACGTGGCCGATCTGTGTCAATGGCACCACTGGGCACCATACGGGCACGTCGCGGGATAACGTCGCCGAGCCGTCGGCACGTGACGGCGCTCGACTCCCAGGAAGGCGGACACAGTGGCGAAAGGCCGCAAGAACGGTTTGTACTCAGGGATCTCCGAGGAACTGTCCGCGTTGATGCGGACGGGGTGGGCGGACACCGAGAAGCGCGAGCTGACGCTCGCGGAGCAGGCCCCGTACGCGGCCGCGCGCCGGGCCGCGCTCTCCGCGCGCTTCCCGGGTGAACGGCTCGTGGTCCCTTCGGGGAACCTCAAAGTCCGTTCGAACGACGACACCTACCCGTTCCGGCCGTACTCGGGCTATGTGCACATGACCGGCGACCAGGCCCGGGACGGTGCCCTTGTCCTCGAACCCCGTGCGGACGGCGGCCACGACGCCTACTGCTACCAACTCCCGCGGGACAGCAGGGACAACAACGAGTTCTGGACCGGTGCCACAGCAGAGCTGTGGATGGGCCGGCGCCGCTCCCTCGCCGAGGCGGAGCGCGTGCTCGGCCTGCCGTGCCGGGACGTCCGCACGGCGGCCGGCGAGCTGGCAGCCGCATCCGGCACACCGACCCGCATCGTCCGCGGTATCGACCCGTCCCTGGAGGCCGTCGTCGCCACCGAGGCGGAGCGCGACGCGGAGCTGGAAGAGGCCCTCAGCGATCTGCGCGTCGTGAAGGACGAATGGGAGATCAAGGAGATCCGCTCGGCCGTGGACTCCACGGTGCGTGGATTCACGGACGTCGTCGGTGAGCTGTCGCGGGCGATCGCCTCGTCCGAGCGGTGGATCGAGGGCACCTTCTTCCGCCGCGCCCGCCTCGAGGGCAACGCCGTCGGCTACGGCACGATCTGCGCTGCGGGCGAGCACGCCACGATCATGCACTGGACCGACAACGACGGACCGGTGCGACCCGGGGAGCTGCTCCTGCTCGACGCGGGCGTGGAGTCGCGCACCCTGTACACCGCCGACGTCACGCGCACCCTGCCGATCGGCGGCACCTTCACCTCCGTCCAGCGCAGGGTCTACGACGCGGTGTACGAGGCCCAGGAGGCGGGCATGGCGGCCGTCAAGCCGGGCGCCGCGTATCGGGACTTTCATGAGGCGGCCCAGCGTTCCCTGGCGGCGCGGCTGGTCGAGTGGGGTTTCATCGAAGGGCCTGCCGACCGCGCATACGAGCTGGGCCTCCAGCGCCGTTTCACGATGGCCGGTACCGGTCACATGCTCGGCCTGGACGTCCACGACTGCGCGCAGGCCCGGACCGAGGAGTACGTCGACGGCGTACTGGAGCCGGGCATGGTGCTCACCGTCGAGCCCGGCCTGTATTTCCAGCCGGACGATCTGACCGTGCCTCAGGAGTGGCGCGGCATCGGCGTACGCATCGAGGACGACTTGCTCGTCACCGCCGATGGTCACGAGAATCTGTCGGCGGGCCTGCCGCGGTCCGCGGATGAGGTCGAGGCGTGGATGGCGCGGTTCGCGGGCTGAGCACATCGAGAACTGGGCCGAAGGCAGGGCCGCCCTCCGGCGAGCCCGGTGAGGGCGACCACCACCGGGACGCCGGTGTCCAGCTCCTGGCTGAGGAAGTAGAGGTTGCGGGCGAGGTTCGCGGCGTCGGTTGTCACCGCGGGGTGAAGGCCCGGCGAACAGCCGATGGCGACATCCTGACAGCGGGATAGGGTTCGGCCGACAAGGATCCGCTCGGTCAGCGCGAGCTGAGCCAGGGCCTGGCACCTGGCTGCCCGCGGAGGAGTTGCATGCTGCAGGCGTTGGGACTGGGCCCGGCTGAAGAGGCCATCTACACGGCACTGCTGGCCCGCCCGACAGCCTCCGCGCAGGAACTCGCCGGACAGACCGGAATCGAGGAGGGCGAGACCGCCCGCATCCTGCTAGACCTGGTGACACGTGGCCTGGTGGCGGTCGCCACCGAGGCCGGGAGCGGGACGCCTGACTCGGCCGACTGCGAGGCCGGCCTCCAGCTCGCCCGCTATCGGCTCACACCACCCTCGGTGGCCCTGGCCCCGTTCCTCGTCGAGCAGCGCAACGCGCTGCACCGGGCCGAGACCGCGTTCTCGATGCTGACCGAGCAGTACCGCAGTACCGCCGCACACCCTGCGGGCAGCGTCGTGGAGGTGGTCGTCGGCGTGGAGCAGGTCGCACACCGGTTCCACCAACTGCAGCGCGGCGCCCAGCGGGAGTTGCTTGTCTTCCTCGTCGGCGTACCCATCGCGGTGCCGCGCGAGGATGCCGACATGTCGGAGAACTCCGCACTGGACCGCGGAGTCGACTTCCGGGTCGTAGCTGCCAGGAACTATCTCGACGGTCACGACGTGGCGCGGGACATGCGGGCGGCCATCCTGGCGGGCCTGGAGCTTCGCCTGGCCGACTCGCTGCCGCTGAAGATGGTCGTCTCGGACCGAGAGCGTGCCATGGTGCCACTGGACATGGCGGACTCCGGCGACGAGCCGAGCGCGATCGTGGTGCACCGCAGCGGCTTGCTGACGGCCCTGGTCCATCTCTTCGAGAGGGAATGGGCCCAGGCCCGGCCGCTGTACACCACCACCACGGGTGTGCGCGCGGAGTCGGCAGCCGATCAGCAGCCGACCGAGGGGGAACTGGAAGTCCTCGCTCTGCTGCTGGCAGGGTTCTCCGACCGGCGGGCGGCCACCCAACTCGGTGTCTCCATACGCACCGTGGAGCGGCGGACACGCCGTCTGATGGACCTTGCCGGAGCGGAATCGCGCCTGCAACTCGGGTGGCACGCCGCACGTGCGGGCTGGCTTTGACCTGCTCCTCGGCCTGAGGGCCGGGGAGTTGCCGTCTCTTGGTGGTCCGCCCGCGCCCGCGCGTCGCCCTTCGGCGAGATCATCTCGGTGAGCGTCAGCACGCAGGGGCATACCCCCACCTGCCGGACCCGAAGCCCCACCGAGCCGACGAACCAGTCGACGTGACCGCATGACGGAAAACCGACATGCGGGAAACCCGTCACGCGCGGCATGCCTACGCGATCCGTATGTCTGCCAGGCTGCACCCGCAGCATGGCATGTTCACGGCGTCAAGTAGGGAGACTCATGCCCCCCAAAACGCGAATAGCCTTGGGCGCGGCAATCGCCGCCGTCCTGGCCGTCACCGCGGCAGCGCCTTCCGGGGCGGCGGATGCGCCGCCTGACGGTGCCTCGGGGAAGAGGCCCGTCATCGGCAGCGGGACCGCGGCAACGGGCGGCAAGCAGGTGCCGGTCACACTCATCACCGGCGACAAGGTACTGGTGACCACGGACACGTCGGGCCGCAGTTCGGCGGCCGTGCTGCCGCGCGCCGACGGTACGCAGCCGATCGTCCAGACCTACCAGATGGGCAAGGACCTCTACGTCTACCCGGAGGAGGCCTCCCAGGCGATCGCCGAGGGCAAGGTCGACGAGCAGCTGTTCAACGTCACTGGACTCATCCGCCAGGGATACGACGACACACACACCGACACGCTGCCGCTCATCGCCACCTACCAGAACGGCGTGAACGTTGCCGACAGCGCGCCGGCGG
Source organism: Streptomyces sp. NPDC001231 (assembly GCF_042896885.1). NCBI lineage: Bacteria > Bacillati > Actinomycetota > Actinomycetes > Kitasatosporales > Streptomycetaceae > Streptomyces > Streptomyces sp. NPDC001231. The sequence continues at coordinate 24,549 of NZ_JBIAXS010000027.1, read as the reverse complement.
CTCCTCGTGGGGCCGAGCGGGGCCTGAGCCTTCCGGCCGTGGACGGCGTCGCGCTCAGGGCGGGCAAGGACACTGCCGCCACCTTCTGGCAGGACGTCACCAACACCCGCTCACGTTCTGCCTCCACGCTGAAGAAGCTGTGGCTGGACGGCAAGGTCGAGACCACGCTGGACCGGTCCACCACGCAGGTGCACGCGCCGGAGGCCTGGGCTGCCGGCTACGACGGCAAGGGCACCAAGGTCGCCGTGCTGGACACGGGCGTGGACGCCGAGCACCCGGACCTGGTGAACCAGGTCGCCGCGGCCAAGAACTTCACGGATTCCAAGACCACCGACGACCGGCAGGGTCACGGCACCCACACCGCCTCCACGGTCGGTGGGTCCGGAGCGGCCAGTGACGGCCGCAAGAAGGGTGTCGCCCCCGGTACCTCCCTGCTCGTCGGCAAGGTCCTCAACGACGCAGGCTACGGCCAGGACTCCTGGATCATCGCGGGTATGCAGTGGGCCGTCGACCAGCAGGCCGACGTCGTCTCCATGAGCCTGGGCAACCCCACGATCGGCGACTGCACCGACCCGATGGCCCAGGCCACGCAGGAGCTGTCGAAGAACAAGCACACCCTGTTCGTCGTCGCCGCCGGCAACGCCGGTCCGGGCACCGAGACCGTCTCCTCGCCCGGCTGCGTGCCCGGCGTGCTGACCGTCGGTGCCGTCGACCGCGACGACACCACCGCGCAGTTCTCCAGCCGCGGCCCCGTGGCCGTCACCCACACCCTCAAGCCTGAGATCGCCGCCCCCGGCGTCGACATCTCGGCAGCCAGCGCGGGCGGCCGCGGCGTCTACGCCTACCGGACGATGTCCGGCACCTCCATGGCCACCCCGCATGTCGCGGGCGCCGCGGCCGTCGTCCGTCAGGCCCACCCGGACTGGACCGCACAGCAGATCAAGGCCGCCCTGGTCTCCTCCGCCCGCACCGGCGGCAAGGTCGCAGGCGCCGACCAGACCGGCGGCGGGGTCCTCGACGTGTTCGGCGCGGTGAACCAGAAGGTGCTCTCCGCGCCCGCCGTCCAGGCCGGCAGCTACAACTGGCCGCAGGACGCCTCGGACCGCACCACCGTGCAGGTGCCCTTCACCAACACCAGCGGCAGCGACCTCACCCTGAGCCTGAAGGCCGGCGGTGTGCACGGCAACGACGGCAGCGACGTCAACTCCGACATCATCAAGCTGGAGCAGAACAAGGTGAGGGTCCCCGCGGGGGCCACCGCTCAGGTGCCGGTGCGGATCGACCCCACCGCCCACCTCAAGGACGCCCAGTACGGCGCTGTCACCGGCCGGATCCTGGCCACCAGCGGCGATGTGCACGTCTCCGTGCCCGTCACGCTCTACGTCCAGCCGGAGACGGTCACCCTCCGGGTCAAGGCCATCGACCGCAACGGCAAGCCCGCGACAGGCACCTCCTCCCTGGACCTCGTCAGCCTCGACATCGACAAGGGCGAGCGCCGCAAGAACCAGGGTGCGACCGAGCAGACATACCGGGTGCGCCCGGGCGACTACGCCCTCAGCAGCTTCGTGGCGAGCTACGACGCGAACAACGCCGTCGAATCGGTCAGCTACCTCGCACACCCGCAGCTTCGGATCACCCATGACGCCACCGTCGTCCTCGACGCCCGCAAGGCTCACCAGCTGAGCCTGCACACCGACCGGCCCTCGACGGTGAACAACACCACGTTCAGCTACGCCCGCACGTGGGACGACACCTGGCAGATATCTGGAACGCTCACGGCAGACGGTACCGTCCAGAAGTTCTACGCGGACGTCGACGGACGCGCCAAGAACGGCACCTTCGAGTTCCGGCCCACCTGGCGCGCGAGCGGCTCCGAGGACGGCTCGCCCTACGTCTACAACCTGTCGTTCCCGACCCCGGGTCCGCTGCAGTCCGACCAGGTCTACAAGCCCAAGGACTCCAAGCTGGCCCAGGTCACCGAGACGTGGAACGCCATGGGCAAGGAGGCCGACTACATCGACGCGCTGTTCATCCGCCCCTCCGGCAGCAGCGGCGCGTACATCCCGGTGAGCGCGTACGGCAACGTCCACGTGCCCGCCACCCGCACCGCCTACTACACGACCGGCGACGACGCCTGGTACCACGGCGCGATGACCAGCTTCCCGTTCGCCGCGTTCATGGGTGACCAGGAGCGCACCTACAAGGCCGGACAGCGGAGCACCGAGGAGTGGTACGGCGGTCCCCTGCGGCCGGGCGCGGCGCGCGACGCCGACGGCAACCTGATGCTGGCCGCCGAGCGGCAGGGCAACCTGATCGGCATCCAGAACGCGCTCTGGGTCGACGGCTCCGGCGACCACTGGTCCTACGGCGGGTCGTTCGGCGACATCGGCAACCTGAAGCTGAAGCGCAACGGCGAAGAGATCGGCCGGAGGATCGACCCCTACGGCGTGTTCGAGGTGCCGGACGAGGACTCCGCGTACGAACTCACCCAGCACCTGGAGAAGATCTACTCCGGAGACCGCAACTGGCTGCGCTCCACGGTTGCGGACACCACCTGGAGCTTCCGCTCGCACCGGGAGCCGGACGTCTACTCGCGCGGCCTGCCGCTCCTCCACCCGGTGTACGACGTACCGGTGGACGGCCTGAACACCCTGCCCGCGCAGAGCGGCATCAAGGTCGGCCTGTCGGCCGAGGGCCACGCCGGGTACACCCCGGGCGCTATCAAGGCGGCCTCGCTGTCGTACTCCTACGACGGCGGCACCACCTGGACCCAGGCGCCGACCGAGCAGCGGGACGGCAAGTGGACGGCCGTCCTCGACAACACCGGCGCCGCCGGCAAGCAGGTCACACTGAAGGTCACCCTCACCGACGCCAACGGCAACGCGGTCACCCAGACCATCACCCGCGCCTACGACGTGCGGTAACCACACAGTCCGGCCGGGCGGTCCCCCCGCAACGGGCGGCCCGCCCGGCCGGCCACCTGCTGCCCCCACCCGTGATCACCGGGGCGCAGTCCAGGTACAGATCGCTGGAGGTCCGGCAAGCCGACAACCTGCCGGGCGCCTACGCGTGAGGCCCGGACGGGGATCCGGCTTGACGGCCCATCAAAAGCCGCGGGGCGTCTCCGTCCAGACACAGACTGCCGGTACATCGCCAGGGTTGCTGTAGCGGTGCGAGACGGAGGAGTCGAAACCGACGCAGTCGCCGGGCTGCAGACGGTAGTGCACGCCATCGACCCAGTAATCCAGCTCCCCGCTCAGCAGGAGGCCGACCTCCTCTCCGCCATGGGTGTGCGGATTGCCCCCCGAGGACGCACCGGGGGCGACCTCGAGCATCATCATCTCGATCCTGCCTCCATGCTTCGGGTTGAGGAGCGTGTAGGTCACCCCCTCCACACCTGACCGGGTGAGCTCAACGCGCTGATCGGGGCGCGTGAGTACACGGTGCTCGCGGTCCACCGCGTGGAACAACTGGCTGAGTGTGGTTCCGAGGGCGTCGACGATCGTGCGTAGCGTGTTGATCGTCGGACTGTTCACATCCCGCTCGACGTTGCTGAGATAGCTGCGTGACAGTCCCGTCTTCTCGGCCAGCTTCTCCAGCGTGAGGCCCTGGTCCAGTCGCTCGCGACGGAGGTACTGGCCGATCCCGTCACCGCCGGGGGGCTCGGGGGAGGTATGCGCGTGCTCCACGGTCGACACGGACTGCTCCTCTAGTAAATGCGATGCGGCGTCCAGCATAGTGTTTGCGGTGAGCGTCTTAAATAATCTACGCTCCGTCCTGTATGTGTGACGCATCTGGGTGTCAGCCATCACGTGTATCGATGCCGCCCGGCTCGACATGGCGGGGCCGCAGCCATAGCAGGTGCCAGAACGGAGGGGCCCCGCGCCGCGTCGCCGATCGCTCCGCCGCCCTGGATCCGCAACACCCGGCTCCACCGGGTCGCTCAAGCATGCACGGAGGACCAATGGCTCACGACACGCCATCTGGAGGATGCCGAACACGGCAACTGCCGCAGCTGCGTCTCGATCTCTCCGCGTTGGAGCACAACGTTCAGCTCATGGCCGCATGGTGCGGTGACAGGAGGGTCGAACTGGCTCCACACATCAAGACCACCATGACGCGGCCGATCGTCGAGCGGCAGATGACCGAAGGGGCGTGGGGCGTCACCGTCGCCACCGTGACGCAGGCGAGCACAGCTCTGGACTGGGCAGCACGGCGTTTGATCATCGCGAACCAGGTGGTCCACCGAGCCGACCTCGCCCTCATCCGACGGTGGCTGAACGAGATGCCGGAGCTGGAGATCTACTGCTTCGCCGACTCCCTGACCGGAGTGGACCTCGCCCGGGCAGCCATGGAAGGCGCCCCCAATCCCTTGCGAGTTCTTATTGACATCGGAACGGACGGAGGCCGCACGGGCGTGCGGGAGCCGGCCCAAGCCGTTGAACTTGCCGCAGCGGTCAAGGCGGCCCCCGGACTCCGCCTTGCCGGCGTCGCAGGCTATGAAGGAGTCAGGCCCAATCGCCGCGACGCTGAGACGCTGACGCAGGTCGACGAGCACTGCCGACAGGCGATCGCCGTGTACCGCCGTCTCCTCCCGCTGTATGAGATCACACAGCCCGTCTTCACCATGGGCGGCTCCGCTTTCCCCGACCGCGTCATCCATGCCCTTGCGGAACTCGCGCAGAACCCGAGTGGCCTGCCCATGGTGCCCGTTCTGCGATCCGGTTGTTACGTCACTCACGACCACGGCACATACGAGCACGTGTCACCCCTGCCGGGGTTGCGCGCAGCGCTGACGGTCCGCGCGGTCGTGCTGTCCACGCCAGAACCAGGGCGTGCCGTCGTCGGCGCCGGGAAACGCGAGCTGCCCCATGACGCCGGCCTGCCCGTGTTCCTGAGCGCACGGGACGCGGAAGGGGCGCGGCGAACGGCTGTCACGGCGACCGCCGCCCAGATGTACGACCACCACCTGATCTTGACCGAGGCACATGGGCTGAGCGTTGGCGACGAAGTCGACCTCGGCATTTCCCACCCGTGCTCCGCCTTCGACCGCTGGCCCGACATTGCTGTGGTCGACGAGCAGGGCCACACGCGTGAGGTGTGGCACCCGCAGTTCCACTGACCGGACGAACGGGCCTTGCTCCAAGGCCGGGTAGTCATCGTATTCGCGTTGGCGCAATCGACGAGCACGTCTGGCTTGTCCAGCAGCGATGCCTCTCCGAGCGGAGCCCGGCGTGATACAGGGTCCGGAGCATCGCATGATCCCTCGCGGCGGGCCCCTGCTTCCGGGCGGACCAGCCCGACGCCGAACGCGGCCTCGATCCCGCCGCGTCCGACCGCCTTGCGTCAAACAGAGCGTGCCGTGGTCGGCTCAGCCGGGCGGCAGGTGCAGCCGGCTCATCGAGCCGAAGTCCGGCGGGCTCAGCACCACCGAGCGCCCGTTCTGGATCTGCGACGTGATCAGGGGCTGCCCCAGCGTCGGATCCGAGGTGCCGTCCGGGAAGCTCAGCGGGGACTGTCCGCCGTCGGCGAAGCTGTAGATGCCGTTGAGCCCGCGGTGGACGTCCTCGCGCAGCGCCCGGCACGTCCCCGCGGGCACCGTCCCGCCGTTGCGGGCCCAGGCCCAGGCGAGCAACTGCACCTGGTCGAAGGCCGCGCTCGCCTGTGTGGGCCCCGGCTCGACGCCGTACCGCAGCAGGTAGTTGCGCTGGAACCGCGTCGCCGTCACCGAGTCCGTCCGCGACGTCGTCGAACTCCACACCGCGCCGTCGGCCAGCGGCCCCAGCAGGTTCCTGAAGCGGGGAAGCGACGCGGCGTAGACGTAGTGCACAAGGCCCGGGAAACCGGACTCGTGCAGCAGCCGGTGCAGCACCGCGATCTCGTCCGGAACGAAGTGCGCCACCAGTACCAGATCAGGAGACGCGCCCGTGATCCGCTCGACCACCCGCCCCCAGTCGACCCGGCGGACCGGGACCGTCGACCGCAGCGCCACCGACCAGCCGACCGACGCCAGTGACTCACCCAGGCCGCTGTCCGCGATGCGCGCGCTCGGGCTGTCCATCTCGACCACGGCGACCGTCCGGCTGCGCGGGGAGTACGGGCGGTGGTTCTCCAGCCCGCGGACGAACCGCACGAACGCCGACGCGTAGTACTTCTCCGACGGGCACGTCTGGAACACCATCCAGTAGCGCAGCGGATCCGACCGCACCAGCTCCGCGTGCCGCTCGAAGGTGTCGAGGTGCAGGAACGGCCTGCCGTAGTCGGCGGCCATCTCCAGCAGGAACGGGTTCTCCGCGCTCAAGTAGTTGCTGGTGACCGCGTCCACCTCGGCCGTGACCAGCCGGTTCATCGCCGTCCGCACGGCGTCGGGATCGTCGATGTCGCAGTCCTCCACGACATGCTCGACCCTGCGCCCGCCGATCCCGCCGGCCGCGTTGATCTCCTCCACCGCCAGCGCCGTCCCGCGCAGGTGCTCCCCACCGTCCTCGGCGGCGCTGCCGGAGAGCGACACCAGGCTCCCCAGCAGAATCGGCTTCCGGGCGGACGCCGGCGCCGGGGCCCACATGCGTTCGGGGTCCGTGCGGAACATCGTGGCGAACCTCTCGACCCCGACCACGGCCACCTGCGCCACGTCCTCGACCCCGCCCGGCATCGGCAGCGCCAGCAGATTGCTGTCCACCGCCAGTGCCGCCAGGCCCGCGCGGCTGCGCTGACCCAGCTTCTGCAGCAGTCGCTCCACCTGGGTCGAGACAGTGCGGGGCCGGGTGCCGAGCCGCTCCGCGGCCTCGGTGTTGGTCAGCCCGACCGCGACGAGCGTGAGCACGTCGATCTCGCGCCGGGTCAGGCCCCGTGCCGAGCGCACCTCACCCGTGCTCACCAGGGCGTGGTCCTGCTGGTCCCCCCGTGCCCGGTGCCGTTCCATCCGGACATCCAGCCAGAGCCCGTCGGCCCGGTAGACGAACTGCACCTCGGGCCGGTTGAGCAGCAGGAACCCCCTCGCGTACAGCACCAGCCGCTCGGGCGGCACCGCGCCGCGCAGGACCACGGTCCGGCCGAGGTGGTCGGCGGTGAACTCGCCGGGACCGGACGGGGCGGCACCCGACGGATCGTGCCCCCGCAGACCTTGGCCCGGCCTGCCGGGCACGGGGCTCGCAGTCATCGCCGGAGCATACGTCAAATGACGCATGTCGTTCCCGGCAGGTGGCGTGAAACTGCCGTCTCGGCGTCAGCAGCGTCGTCAGTCGCATCGAGCAGTCGCATCGAGGAGAGCGCCTATGTTCACCTGGCCCGAGGGGCACCGGTTCGGAGCCACGATCAGCTTCGACTTCGACGCCGAGGAGGTGTGGATCGGCGAGAACCCCCGGAACGCCGACCGCCCCGGAGTGCTGTCCCAGGGCGCGTACGGCCCCAGGGTGGCCGTGCCGCTCCTCCTGGAACTGCTCGACCGGCACTCGATCACCGCGACGTTCTTCTGCTGCGGCCGGGACGCCGAACGCCACCCCGAGTCGATCCGGGCGATCCTGGCCGCCGGGCACGAGATCGCACACCACGGACTCACCCACACCTCGCCGACGGAGCTGTCCGCCGCCGAGGAGCGCCGGGAGCTGCGCGAGGGGCTGGCGATCCTGCGCTCCACGGGCGCGACGGTGACGGGCTACCGCTCCCCGTCCTGGGACTTCAGCGCCAACACCCTGGACCTCCTGGTGGAGCACGGTTTCGAGTACAGCTCGAACCTGCTCGACCACATCGTTCCCTACCGGCACGCAGCCCACGACCTCGTCGAGGTGCCCGTCTCCTGGATCCTCGACGACGCCCCGCACTTCTGGTTCGCCAACGACACCTGGAACAAGACCATCCGCTCCCCGCGCGAGGTCCTCGACGTATGGCGTCCGGAGATCTCCGGTATCGCGGCACTGGGCGGCCACGTCATGCTCACGATGCACCCGATGATCATCGGACGCCCCTCGCGGCTGGCCATGCTCGACACGGTCCTGACCCAACTCGCCGAGGAAGGCGCCTGGTTCGGCACCGCCCATGAGACCGCCCGCCTCGCCCGCGCCTGACCATCCGCCGGCCGGCCCGAGCGACCACGCCGGCGAACCCGCGACCGAAGGAATCCCCATGCACGACACCCTCGCACCTGCCTTTCCGCGGATCCGTGTCCGCGGCACCGCGCGGGAGCGCGGCGTGCAGTACGGGGAACGGGCCCGGCCGCAGGTCCACTCCGCCCGGGACGGGTACGAGCGCTCCTTCGCCGAGCAGGGCCTGTCCTGGCCCGAGGCCGTCGCCTTCGCGCGGCGCCACCTTCCGGCGGTCACGACGGCGTACCCCGAGCTGGTCGAGGAGATGGCGGGCATCGCCGAGGGCGCCGGTCTGCCCTTCGAGGACATCTTCACGATCAACTGCCGTACGGAGATCCTTTGGTGGGCGCAGACGGACGGGCCCGCCCCGGCCGACGCGGCCCACGGGCCGGCCGAGGCCCCGGCCGGCCGGGGTCCCGGGGAGTGCACCTCCTTCGCGCTGGCTCCGCACCGCACCGCGGACGGCGTCACCCTGGTCGCGCAGAACTGGGACTGGCTGGTGCACGGCGTCGACTCCGTGGTGGTGCTGGAGGTGGAGCGCGAGGACGGTCCGAACTTCGTCACCCTCGTCGAGGCCGGACTCCTGGCGAAGACCACCCTCAACGCCCACGGGGTCGGCATCGCGCTCAACACCCTGATCAGCTCCCGTGACGACGGCTCGCCCGGCATCCCCTTCCATGTGCTGATCCGCGCGCTCGCCGACTGCCGGAACGTCCACGACGCGGTCGGGATCCTCGCGGAGCACCGACGGGCCTCCTCCGGCAACTACCTGGTCGGCGCGGCGGGCGGGGCCATTCTCGACATCGAGTGCCTGCCCGGCGGCCCCGAGGGGGTACTGCCGGTCGTGGCCGAGAACGGCGTGCTCACCCACACCAACCACTTCCTGTCCGCCCTCCCCGCGGGCCGCGGTCACGACCTGGCCGTGCGGGCGATGCCCGACAGCTATGTGCGGCTCGGCCGGATCCGCGACCTGGTCTCCGGCCCCGGCCCGGAGCCGGTGACGCTCGACGCCCTGGACGCGGCGCTGCGCGACCACACCGACGCACCGAGTTCCATCTGCTGCCACCCCGACGAACGCTCCGCCCCGGCGTCGCGGTGGACCACCGTCATGTCGGTGGTCATGGACCTCGAACAGCGTGCGCTCCACCTGAGCGAGGGCAACCCCTGCGCGACTCCCCGCCTGCGCGTCGACTACGCCGACCTCCTGCGCGACCCCACCGACCCCACGGTCCCGGTCCGGACCCGGCCCCAGTACGTGGCCCAGGCCTGACCCACACCGGTCCACCCGACCTCCGCACCGCTTTCCAGACCAGGAACCCATGACCATGACCTCACCGACCACCCCCGCCCCCACCTCCCACCAGGCCCAGGCCCCGGCCGCCGAGGGTCTGCGCAAGGTCCTCGGCCTACCCGCCGCCGTCATGTTCGGCCTGGCCTACATGATGCCGCTCGCGTCGTTCACCACCTACGGCGTCGTGAACACCATGACCGAGGGCCACGTCGTCACGTCGTACTGGATCACGCTCGTCGCGATGCTCTTCACGGCGGCCAGCTACGCGGCCATGGCCGGTGCGTACTCGGCCACCGGCGGCGCGTACACCTACACACGCCGGACCCTCGGCGGTCACGTCGGCTTCCTCGGCGGCTGGACCATCCTGCTCGACTACGTGCTGCTGCCGATGATGGCCTACCTGGTCATCGGCGTATATCTGCACCAGTCCTTCCCCGCCGTCCCGCAGGGCGTCTGGATCGCCGGGTCCATCGCGCTGGTGACCGTCCTGAACATGGTCGGGATCACCATGCTGTCCAAGGTCAGCTCGGCGATCGTGCTCGCCCAGACCGTCTTCCTGGTGCTGTTCGCGCTGCTCGCCGTGAGGACCGCCCGAGGCCAGGAGATCCCCTCCCTGTGGGACGCGCTGGCCGGCCGGGGCCCGGGCACCGCAACCGCCCTCGCCGGTGCCGCGATCCTCTGCTACTCCTTCCTCGGCTTCGACTCGGTGGCGTCCCTGGCCGAGGAGACCCGGAACGCGCGGCGCACCATCCCGCGCGCCATCCTGCTGGTGACACTCCTCGGCGGGCTGCTGTTCATCGCGGTCTCCCTGGTGTCCAGCCTGGCCGTCCCGCACTGGCAGAACTACACGAGCGTCGACGCCGCCTCCCTCGACGTCGTCCGCGCGGTCGGCGGCAAGCTCTTCGAGTCGTTCTTCACCGCGGCGTTCGTCGCGGGCTGCTTCGGCGCCGTGCTGGCCCAGCAGGCCACGGTGTCCCGCGTGCTGTTCTCGATGGGCCGCGACGGCGTGCTGCCGCGCAGGGTCTTCGGCCATCTGCACCCGGTGTGGCGCACCCCGGTGTGCGCCACCCTCGTGGTGAGCGCCATCGGCCTGGTGTCGCTCTTCGTGGACCTCACCCTCGCCTCCTCACTGATCAACTTCGGCGCGCTGACGGCCTTCTCCCTCGTCAACATCGCCACCGTCAAGCACTACGTCATCGACGGGAAGCGGCGCGGCGCCGGACCGATCCTCCGCTACCTGGTGGCTCCGGTGATCGGACTCGCCCTGAGCGTGTGGCTCTGGACGAGCCTCTCCGAACAGGCCTTTGTGATCGGCCTCTGCTGGCTGGGTGTCGGCCTCGTCCACCTGGTGGCGATGACGCGCGGATTCCGTGTCGCGCCCCCGGACCTCGACATGGCCGAGGCCTGACGAGGCCGAGCCGTGAGCAGCAGGCGGATGCCCCAACCGGCCGACTGACACTCGCAGTTGCGGCCGAAGGAGTGCCTGCCGCCGATCAGCCCCTGTCCGGGCCGGTCGGGTGACCAGGGCGGACTCGACGTCGAAGGACCCCGGCCTCACGGTCGGGGTCCTTGTTGCGTGTTCGTAGGTGATGGCGATGCCCAGGGCTTCGTGGAGTGGCCCGTTCCCGTCAACGTTGGCCGTGGTCCCCGATGGTGGCGTGCGCCCGCTCGGCGGAAGCGCTCAGGCCACCATCTTCAGTGCCCCCGCGTCGTACGCCACCCGTCCGCCGACGACCGTGGCCCCGACCGTCAGGCCGGCGATGCGGTCGGGGGTCACGCCGAGGAGGTCGTCGCTGAGGACCGCGAAGTCGGCGAGCATGCCACGGGCCAGGGTGCCCTTGATGTGCTCCTCGTGGACGGCGTGGGCCGAGCCGACCGTGTACGCGTGCAGCGCCTGACGTGCCGTGACCGCCTCGTGCGGGGCGATCGGAGCGCCCGACGCGGTGCGGCGGTTGACCATGTCGGCAATGCTGAGGAGCGGGTCGGAGGCGACCACGGGGGCGTCCGACGAGCCGGGCAGCACCACGCCCGCCTCCAGGAACGACCGCATGCGGTAGACGAGTTGACTGCGGACCGGACCGAGCGCCGTGAGGAGCCCGTCGCCGGTCTCGGACAGGAACCGGCCCTGCGGCACCGGGATCAGGCCCTGCTCGGCGAAGCGGGCGACCTGTGCGTCGCTGGTCACGGCAGCGTGCTCGACGCGGTGGCGGACATCGGCGCGCGGGTGCAGCCGCTGGGCCTCCTCGTACGCGTTGAGTACGACGTCGAGGGCGGCGTCCCCGATGGCGTGCGTGGCGATCTGCCAGCCGCAGCGGTGCGCCTCGACGATGTACCGGCGGATCTGCTCGGGCTCGTGCTGGAGCAGCCCGCTGTTGCCGGGCGCGTCGTGGTAGTCGCAGCACATCGCCGCCGACCGGCCGATGAGCGAGCCGTCCGACATCATCTTGGTCGGCCCGATCCGGAGCCACTCGTCGCCGAGCCCGGTGCGCAGGCCGAGGTCGAGGCCGTACCAGGTGGCGCCCGGCTCGAAGGCGCCGCAGTCGTGCAGCGCGGTGATGTACGGCATGACCGTCATCCGCACGCCGAGCAGGCCTCGTTCGCGTGCGCGGAGGTAGGCGTCCAGGTCGGCGGGCCCGTTGCCGATGCCGTCGATGGCACCGATGCCCGGCTCCGTCACGCTGGTCAGACCCACCTCGAGGGCGGCTCGCGCGCCGGTGGCGATGTGGGCGATCCACTCCTCGGCCGGCTCCGGGCGCAGTACCCGCTCGACCAGGCGCATCGCGGTCTCCTGGAGCAGTCCTTCGGCCCGTCCCTCCGCGTCGCGTACGACATGACCACCGGGCACGTCGGGCACGGCGGACAGGTCGGAGTGCCCGGCCCGCGCGAAGGCCGCCGTGTTGGCGACGGCCATGTGGTGGGAGGTGTGCACCAGCCAGACCGGACGGCCTCCGGCCGCCCTGTCGAGGGCCTCGGCGGTCGGGTGGGCACCGATCTTGTTCTGGTCGTAGCCCGCGCCGAGCACCCAGGCGCCTTCGGGCAGGTCCGCGGCCCGCTCGGCGACCGCGGCGTACAGCGCCTCCAGGCTGGGCACGGCCGCATACGAGAGGTCCAGCTCGCGCAGCCCCTTGCCGACGTAACTGAGGTGGTGGTGCGCGTCGTTGAAGCCGGGAACCGCGTGTGCGCCGCCGAGGTCGACGACCGTGTCGGCGGTGCAGCCCGCCAACTCCTCGTCGAGGGCCACGATCCGGCCGCCGAAGACGCCGAGCGAGGTGGCGGTGGGGCGGTCCGGGTCGAGGGTGGTGAAGCGTCCGTTGCGGAACACGGCGTCGAGGCGCACGGGGATCAACTCCTTGGGAGGGGGCAGGAGGTACGTCGGTGGGTCAGGCGGCCGTCGCCGCAGCGGCCTGCGGCCGCGGAGCCCGCCGGTCGGTGACCCGGGCGAGCACGGCGACGCAGACCGTGGTGAGCAGCAGCAGGACGGCGTAGAACGCGACCACGGGCCAGACGGAGCCGCCGCCCGACGTCAGCAGGGCCTGCGCCACCAGCGGGGTCGTGCCACCGATGAGCGTCGAACACAGCTGGTACGAGAGGGAGATGCCGGTGTAGCGGACACGGGACGGGAAGGCACGGGCGAGGAATCCGGCCAGGACGGCGTAGTACCCGGAGCCGCTGATCATGGCGAGCGCGATGCCGAGGAACACCAGGAGCGGCCGTGCCGTCTCGATCATGAGGAACATCGGGGCGGCGACGACGACATTGGCGAGCAGTGAGCACACCATGAACCGGGCCTCGCCGACCCGTTCGGAGATCAGCGCGGCGATCGGCTGCCACACGAACTGCACCACGGAGAGCCCGAGCAGGATGTAGAGCATCGTCTGCCGGTTCATGTGCAGTTCGTTGGTGGTCCAGGAGAGCACGAACGTGTTGGTGAAGTACGCGGCGGAGATGCCCATGATCGAGGCGCCGATGCCGAGCAGCACCACGCGCCAGCCGGTGCGCAGCACCTCGGCGACCGGGAGTTTCACCACGTCGCCGCGCTCCTTGACCCGTGCGAAGTCGTCCGACTCCTCGACCTTCAGCCGGATCAGGAGGCCCACGACGACGAGCAGCCCCGAGAGCAGGAACGGCACACGCCAGCCCCAGGACAGGAAGGCCGCGTCGTCCAGGGTGCCCGCGGCGAGGAAGACGAGGGTGGCCAGGATCGCGCCGGCCGGTGAGCCCTGCTGCACCATCATCGCGAAGAAGGAGGCCCGCCCCTTGGGCGCGCTCTCGGACGCCATGAGGACCGCGCCGCCCCATTCACCGCCCACCGCGATGCCCTGCACCGCGCGCAGGAGAGCGAGCAGGATGGGTGCCGCGACCCCTATCCGCGCGTGCGTGGGCAGCACGCCGACCAGGAAGGTGGCGACTCCCATCAGGAGGAGCGTGGTGACGAGGGTGCCCTTGCGGCCCATGCGGTCGCCGAAGTGGCCGAAAATGATCCCGCCGAGCGGCCGGGCGAGGAAGCCGACCCAGAAGGTGGCGAACGAGGCGAGCACACCCGCGGCGGGCGACACGTCGGGGAAGAACAGCTTGCCGAAGACCAGCGCGGAGGCCGTTCCATAGATGTAGAAGTCGTACCACTCGATGGTGGTGCCGACGAACGAGGCGAGACCCGCACGGCGGGCCTGGCTCGAAGTACGGGATCTCCCGACGGCGGGGGACGGGACGTTCATGGGGCCTCCGGCGGACGGGCCAGGCGGTGAACAGGACGTGCCTTCAGTTTGAATTCGGCCACTCATGCCGTCTAATACTTGATGGGTAAGATCCCCATGCCTCTGAGGCATGGGTGCCGCGAAGGCCCGGAGGTCATTCATGGAGCTGCGCGTGCTGCGCTACTTCCTCGCCGTCGCCGACTCCGACTCGGTCACCGCCGCGGCGCGCAAGGTGCATGTCGCCCAGCCGTCACTGTCGCGTCAACTGAGCGCACTGGAGAAGGACTTGGGCGTCTCGCTGTTCACGCGCCGCCCCGGTTCCCTGACGTTGAACGCCGCGGGCCGCCGCTTTCGGCCCATCGCCCAGGACCTGGTACGCCGTGCCGAGCAGGCCGCCGAGACGATGGCGGCCGCCGGGCAGGGCGAGGGCGCTGCCCTCACCGTGGTCGCCTCCCCCTCCACGGTGGCTTACATGCTGGCCCCGTTCATGGCCGGTGGTGCCACCGCGGGACCCACGCTGCGGGACGCCCTGCAGGAGGAACCCAGCAAGGTCTTCGACACGCTGATGCGCAGCGACGCCGACCTCGGCATCTCCACGACTCCGGCGCCGGCGCCACTGGAGTCGGCGTTCCTCGGCCGAACGCCGGTCGTCGCGCAGGTGCCCGCCGGTCACCCCTGGAGCGAGCGCACCACGATCACTCTCGCCGAGCTGGTCACCGAACCGCTCATTCTGATGACTCGCTCCAATGTGGCCCGCCTCGTCGTGGACGAGGCCATCAGCCGTGCGGGCCTCACGCCCGCCGGGGTGTCGGAGACCGGCTCCTCGGCCTTCGCGCAGGCGCTGGCCGCGGCGGGCCGAGGAGCGTGCCTGGTCACGGACGACGCCCGCTTCGGCCTCACGGAACTGGTCGTGCGGACCGCCGACGGGCCACTGACGGTCCCGCTGTATGCCGGGTGGGACGCCTCGCACTATGCCCGTACCGCGATTCACGCCCTGGTGGACGGCCTGCGCGACTACTGCGACGAACGCAGGCGGCGGTTCCCGGGGCTGTGAACGCGGTCAGCCGGTCAGCCGGTCGTCGCCTCGGCCGTCGGTGCGTCGGCTCGGGACGCGTGCAAGTGGGCGTACGCCCCCTGGGCCGCGAGGAGTTGGTCGTGGGTGCCCTGTTCCACTATGCGGCCGGAGTCCATGACGACGATGACGTCGGCGTCCCGGATGGTGGACAGGCGGTGCGCGATCACGAAGCTCGTCCGGCCCGCCCGCAGGGTGTTCATGGCCCGCTGGATCAGCAGCTCGGTGCGGGTGTCCACGGAGCTGGTCGCCTCGTCCAGGATGAGCACGGCGGGCCGGGCGAGGTACGCCCTCGCGACCGTGATCAGCTGCTTCTCCCCGGCGCTGACACCGCCGGACTCGTCGTCCAGGACCGTGTCGTACCCCTGCGACAGGGTGCGGATGAAGCGGTCGGCGCAGGTCGCGCGGGCTGCCTCGACGACGTCCGCGCGGGTCGCGCCCGGGGTCCCGTAGGCGATGTTCTCGGCGATGGTTCCCTTGAACAGCCAGGTGTCCTGGAGGACGAGGCCGAAGCGGGAGCGCAGGTCGTCCCGGTTCATCGCGGCGATGTCGGTGCCGTCCAGGAGGATGCGGCCCGAGTCGATCTCGTAGAAGCGCATCAGCAGGTTGGCGACCGTGGTCTTGCCGGCGCCGCTCCGGCCGACGATCGCCACCGTGCTGCCGGGTTCCACGGACAGCGACAGCCCCTCGATGAGCGGCACGTCGGGGGAGTAGCGGAACGACACGTCCTGGAACTCCACCCGGCCCTCGGTGCGTTCCAGAGCGAGCGGGCGGCGCGGTTCGGGATCCTGCTCCGGCGCGTCGAGCAGCGTGAACACCCGCTGCGCGGAGGCAACCCCGGACTGCAGGCGGCCCGCGACCGAGGCGATCTCCACGATCGGCTGGCTGAACTGCCGTGCGTACAGAATGAACGCCTGGACGTCGCCCAGCGTCAGCGAGCCGTCCACGACCTTCCAGGCACCGACGACGGCGACCGCGACATAGCCGAGGTTGGCGACGAACATCATCACGGGCTCGATCGCGCCGGACGCGAACTGGGCTCCGGCACCGGCCCGGTACACCGCCTCGTTGCGCTCGTCGAAGCGCCGCTCGGCCTCCGCCTGCCGGTCGAAGGCCTTCACCAGCGCGTGCCCGGCGCACATCTCCTCGACGTGCGCGGTCAGCTTGCCGCTCGCGGCCCACTGGGCGGCGTACCGCGGCTGGGCCCGCTTGGCGATCCAGGCGGCGAGCAGCCCCGACACCGGGACGCTCAGCAGCATCACCCCGGCCAGCGACGGCGAGATGATCAGCATCAGGGACAGCATGATGACCAGCGAGAACACGGAGCTGATCAGATCGGTCAGGGTCTGCTGGAGGGTCTGCTGGAGGTTGTCGACGTCGTCCGTGCTGCGGCTGAGCGTCTCGCCCGCCGGCTGCCGGTCGAAGTGGCGCAGCGGCAGCCGCGCCAGTTTCTCCTGCGCCCGGTGCCGCAGGTCGTGGATGAGCAGGCGGACCACCGATGCCACCAGCCAGTTCTGGACCAGCATGAACACCGACGCCGTCACGTACAGAACCAGCAGGATCAGCAGCAGCCTGCCGAGCGCCCCGAAGTCGACGCCCGGGGCCGGTCCGCCGTGCCCGAGCACGCCGTCGGCGATCAGGTCGGTGACGCGGCCCAGCAGCAGCGGGCCGAAGGCGTTGAGGAGGATGCCGACGACACCCGCCGCCAGGGCGAGGCCCACGGACCGGCGGTGCGGGCGCAGCAGACCGGCGAGCCGGCGGACCGGCCGGTCCGATTCGTGCGCCTCTTCTTCTGGCGCCTCTTCGCGCTCCTCAGGGACGTCCGGCGCCATGAGCGGTTTCCTCTCGGGTGCGCTGCGAGAGCGCGATCTCGCGGTAGGTGGGACTGTCGCGCAGCAGCGCGTCATGGGTGCCGGTGGCGGCGACGCCGCCCTGGTCCAGGACGACGATCCGGTCGGCGTCGCGTACGGAGGCCACGCGCTGCGCCACGGTGATCACGGTGGCGCCCGCCGTGTGGGGGACCAGGGCCTCCCGCAGCGCCGCCTCCGTGCTCTGGTCGAGCGCGGAGAAGGCGTCGTCGAAGAGATAGACGGCGGGGCGGCGCAGCAGCGCCCGTGCGATCGCCAGCCGCTGGCGCTGGCCGCCGGAGACGGTGGTGCCGCCCTGGGCGATCTCCGCGTCGAGGCCGCCGAGCCGGGCCACGAAGTCGTCCGCCTGGGCGACCCGCAGCACCTCCCACAGCTCCTCGTCGGTGGCGTCCGGCCGGCCGAAGCGCAGATTGGTCGCGACGGTCCCGGCGAACAGGTACGGCCGCTGCGGCACGTAGCCCACGGCGCCGGCCAGCACCGACGGGTCCAGTTCGCGTACATCCGTGCCGCCGATCCGCACCTCGCCCGCGGTCGCGTCGACCAGCCGCAGGATCAGGTGCAGCAGCGTGGTCTTGCCGGAGCCGGTGCTGCCGAGGACCGCGACCCGCTCACCGGGCTTCAGCGTCAGCGACAGGTCCCGCAGCACGGCGTTCTCGGCGCCCGGGTAGCGGAACTCGGCGTCCAGCAGCTCGACCTGCCCGGCGGGACCCGTCATGGGCCGCGGCGCGGTGGGCGGGACGACGTCGGTCTCCGCGTCCAGGACCTCCGTGATCCGCTCCGCGCACACCCGGGCCCGCGGCACGTTCAGGAACACGAAGGCGAGCATCACCACGGACATCAGGATGAGCGACAGATAGCTGAGGAAGGCGCTGAGCGAGCCGATCTGCATGCTGCCCGCGTCGATCCGCCGGGCCCCCACCCACAGCAGCGCCAGGGTGAAGAGGTTCATCAGCAGCAGAACCGACGGCAGCATCACCGCGATGAGCCGGCCCACCCCCAGGGACAGGCCGAAGAGCTTCTCGTTGGTGCGGGTGAAACGCTCGCTCTCGTAGGAGTCGCGGGCGAAGGAGCGCATCACGCGCACCCCGGTGATCCGCTCCCGCAGCAGCCGCCCCAGACGGTCCAGCGTCCGCTGAAGCCGGGCGTACAGCGCGGCCATACGGGCCAGCAGGAATCCGAAGCAGACGCCCACCACCAGCACCATCGGGACGAGGATCAGGGCCAGCGGCACGTCCTGGCGCAGCGCGAGGACCACACTGCCCAGGCACATCAGCGGGGCCGCGACGAAGATGCCGAGCCCGGACTGGGCGAGGTTCTGCACCTGCTGCACATCGTTCACCGAACGGGTCAGCAGGGACGGGGTGCCGAAGCGGCCGATCTCGCGGGCGGAGAAGTCCAGCACGCGGCGGAAGACCGCGGAGCGCAGGTCCCGCCCCAGGGCGGTGGAGGTGCGCGCGCCCAGGGCCGAGGCACCCAGCGCCGCGGCGATCTGCACCAGCGCCACCACCGCCATCGTCGCGCCGATGGCGCCGATGCGATCGCTGTCCTCGCGGACGACTCCCTCATCGATGAGCGCGGCGCCCAGCGTCGGCAGCAGCAGCGTGCCGAGGATCTGCACCAGATGCAGGGCGACCAGAGCGACGACGGAACCCGAGTAGGGGCGCAGTCGTGTGCGCATGAGTCTCAACAGCACGGAATGACACCCCGGTTGACGGCGGCCAGGAGCCGCCCGTTGGAACGGAGTCGGCCGGCACGCCGACCCGGTCATTGGATCCCGCAACGCACCCGGATTTCCCTAGTGTTCGCCCCGGCCGCATCGGCCCACCCGGGAATTCCCTAGTAAGTTCGAGAAGCGTTGACATTGACTTCCGCCGCTTGGGAACGTGCCGGTGTCTATCGTCCGGACAGCTTTCTCGAGGCCAGGTCGTCGACCGAGCGCAGCGTTTGGACGGTCTCTTTGCGGTTGAGATGGGAATGAAATGCCCAAGCGCGCACTGATCACCGGAATTACCGGCCAGGACGGGTCCTATCTGGCGGAGCACCTGCTGTCGCAGGGGTACCAGGTGTGGGGTCTCATCCGTGGCCAGGCCAACCCCCGCAAGTCCCGGGTGAGCCGGCTCGTTTCCGAACTGTCCTTCGTGGACGGCGACCTCATGGACCAGGCCAGCCTGGTCTCGGCGGTCGACAGAGTACAGCCGGACGAGGTGTACAACCTCGGCGCGATCTCGTTCGTGCCGATGTCCTGGCAGCAGGCCGAGCTGGTCACCGAGGTGAACGGCATGGGCGTGCTGCGCGTCCTCGAGGCCATCCGCATGGTGAGCGGACTGAGCATGTCCCGCACCGCGGGTCCCGAGGGCCAGATCCGCTTCTACCAGGCGTCCTCCTCGGAGATGTTCGGCAAGGTCGCCGAGACGCCGCAGCGGGAGACCACGCTCTTCCACCCGCGCAGCCCCTACGGCGCGGCCAAGGCGTACGGTCACTTCATCACCCGCAACTACCGCGAGTCGTTCGGTATGTACGCGGTCTCCGGCATGCTGTTCAACCACGAATCGCCCCGTCGTGGCCAGGAGTTCGTGACCCGCAAGATCTCTCTCGCGGTCGCCCGCATCAAGCTGGGGCTCCAGGACAAACTGGCCCTCGGCAACATGGACGCGGTCCGTGACTGGGGCTACGCGGGCGACTACGTCCGCGCCATGCACCTGATGCTCCAGCAGGACGCCGGCGACGACTACGTGATCGGCACCGGAGAGATGCACACCGTGCGCGACGCGGTCCGCTACGCCTTCGAGCACGTGGGCCTCGACTGGGAGGACCACGTCGTCATCGACCCCGACCTCGTGCGGCCCGCCGAGGTCGAGGTGCTGTGCGCCGACAGCTCCAAGGCGCAGGCCCAGCTGGGCTGGAAGCCGAGTGTCGATTTCCCGGAACTCATGCGAATGATGGTCGACGCCGACCTCGCGCTCGTTTCCCGGCAGAACGAACTCGACGACCTTCTGCTGGCGCACAGCTGGTAACGGGCGAAAGCCCCTCCAAGTTCTAGGGATTTCCTGCCGGGCCTCCCTCCAGACTCGCCTCATGGCTTCTCCTGCCGGGGAGAGCCATGTGGCGAGTCGGTGTTCTGCAGCACGGCGCAGAGATTTCGGCGATGCGTGTACGGCCGTCGGCCGTCGGGATGGGTTGAGATGGACAACGAACAGAAGCTCCGGGATTACCTCAAGCTGGCGACCGCCGATCTGCGACGCGCGCGGCGGCGTGTGAGCGAGCTGGAGTCGTCGGCCCAGGAACCGATCGCCATCGTCGGCATGACCTGTCGCTACCCCGGTGGCGTCAGCAGTCCCGAGGACCTGTGGCGGATGGTGGAGGCCGGCGAGAACGGCGTCACCCCGTTCCCCACCGACCGCGGCTGGGACATGGAGGCGCTCGCCTCCTCGCCGACCTCCCGCGGTGGATTCCTCCACGACGCGCCGGACTTCGACGCGGACTTCTTCGGCATCTCACCGCGCGAGGCGGTCGCCATGGACCCGCAGCAGCGGGTCGTCCTGGAGTCCGCCTGGGAGGCGTTCGAGCGCGCCGGCATCGACCCCACCTCCGTCAAGGGCAGCCGCACCGGCGTCTTCATCGGCGCCATGGCCCAGGACTACCGGGTCGGCCCCGCCGACGGCGCCGAGGGCTTCCAGCTCACCGGCAACACCGGCAGCGTGCTGTCCGGCCGCATCTCGTACACCTTCGGCACGGTCGGTCCCGCCGTCACCGTCGACACCGCCTGCTCCTCCTCCCTGGTCGCCCTCCACCTCGCCACCCAGGCGCTGCGCGCGGGCGAGTGCACCCTCGCCCTCGCGGGCGGCGTCACCGTCATGTCCGGCCCCGGCACCTTCATCGAGATGGGCCGCCAGGGCGGACTGTCCGCCGACGGCCGCTGCCGCTCCTTCGGCGACACCGCCGACGGCACCGGCTGGGCCGAGGGCGTCGGCATCCTCGTCCTGGAGCGCCTCTCCGACGCGATCCGTAACGGCCGCGAGATCCTCGCCGTCGTCCGCGGCACCGCCGTCAACCAGGACGGCGCCTCCAACGGTCTCACCGCCCCCAACGGCCCCTCGCAGCAGGCGGTCATCGAGCAGGCCCTCGTCAACGCCCGGCTCTCCGCGGGCGACATCGACGTCGTCGAGGCGCACGGCACCGGCACCACCCTCGGCGACCCGGTCGAGGCGCAGGCGCTGCTCGCCACCTACGGCCAGAACCGTGACGAGGACAAGCCGCTGCTGCTCGGCTCGGTGAAGTCCAACATCAGCCACACCCAGGCCGCCGCCGGTGTCGCCGGTGTCATCAAGATGGTCATGGCGATGCGGCACGGCGTGCTGCCCCGCACCCTCCTCGCCGACGAGCCCACCCGCCACGTCGACTGGTCCCAGGGCGCCGTCCGCGTCCTCACCGAGAACACCGAATGGCCCGCCACCGGCGCCCCCCGCCGCGCGGCCGTCTCCTCCTTCGGCATCAGCGGCACCAACGCCCACACCATCGTCGAGCAGGCCCCCGAGCCGGAGCCCGCCGACACCGAGGACGACACCCCGAGCACCCCGGCCGCCGTCACCGGCGTGGTGCCGGTACTGCTCTCCGGCCGAGGCCCCGAGGTGCTGCGCGCCCAGGCCGCCGCCCTGCTCACCACCCTCGGCACCGGCACCCCGCCCGCGCTGACGGACACCGCCTACTCGCTCGCCACCACCCGCACCGCCTTCGAGCACCGGGCCGTCCTGCTCGCCGCGAGCCTGCCCGGCCTCACCGAGCGGCTGACCGCGATCGCCGACGGCACCGACCCGGCGGCCCTGGCCGACACCGTCACCGGCACCGCCAGGACCGAGACCCGCCTCGCCGTCCTGTTCACCGGGCAGGGCGCCCAGCGCCTCGGCGCCGGCCGCGAACTCGCCGCCCGCTTCCCGGTGTTCGCCGCCGCCCTGGACGCCGCCCTCGACGCCTTCACCCCCCATCTGGAGGTGCCGCTGCGCGAGGTGCTGTGGGGCGAGGACGCCGCCCGCCTGGACCGCACCGAGTACGCGCAGCCCGCGCTGTTCGCCGTCGAGGTCGCGCTCTACCGGCTGCTGGAGTCCTTCGAGGTCAAGCCGGACCACCTGGCCGGCCACTCGGTGGGCGAGATCGCCGCCGCGCACGTCGCCGGAGTGCTCTCCCTCGACGACGCGGCCACCCTGGTCGCCGCCCGAGGCCGTCTCATGCAGGCGCTGCCCGAGGGCGGCGCGATGGTCGCCGTGCAGGCGAGCGAGGAGGAGGTCGCCCCGCTGCTCGCCGGCCACGAGGACCTGGTGTCCCTCGCCGCCGTCAACGGCCCCTCCGCCGTGGTCCTCTCCGGCGACGAGACCACCGTCACCGAGCTGGCGGCGCGCCTGGCCGCCGACGGACGCAGGACGAGCCGGCTGCGTGTCTCGCACGCCTTCCACTCGCCGCTCATGGCACCGATGCTCGACGAGTTCCGCGGCGTCGTCGAAGGCCTCACGCTGCACAGCCCGCTGCTGCCCGTCGTCTCCAACGTCACCGGTGAGCCGGCCACCGTCGCCCAGCTCACCTCACCCGACTACTGGGTCGACCACGTCCGCCACGCCGTCCGCTTCGCCGACGGCATCGACTGGCTCGCCCGGCACGACGTCACCGCCTTCCTCGAACTCGGCCCCGACAGCGTCCTGTCCGCCATGGCACAGAACTGCCTGGACGCCGCCGGCTCCGACGCCCTCACCGTGCCCGCGCTGCGCGAGGGCCGCCCCGAGGACCACACCTTCACCGCCGCGCTCGCCGCGCTGCACACCCACGGCACCACGCTGCGCTGGGACGCCTGCTTCACCGGCACCGGAGTCCGCCGCACCGACCTGCCGACGTACACCTTCCAGCGCCGCCGCTACTGGCCGCGCGCCGTCCAGGGCGGCGCCGCCGACCTGCGCTCCGTCGGACTCGGCGCCGCCCACCACCCGCTGCTGTCCGCCGCGGTCTCCCTCGCCGACTCCGAGGGCGCCCTGCTGACCGGCCGGATCTCCCTGCTCAGCCACCCGTGGCTCGCCGACCACACCGTCCGCGGCACCACCCTGCTGCCCGGCACCGCCTTCCTGGAACTGGCCGTCCGCGCCGGCGACGAGGTCGGCTGCGACCGCGTCGACGAACTGACCCTGGCGGCGCCCCTCGTCCTGCCCGAGCAGGGCGGCGTCCAGGTGCAGCTGTGGATCGGCAACCCGGACGAGTCCGGCCGCCGCAGCCTCACCGTCTACGGCCGCCCCGACGCCGACGAGGACGCCCCCTGGACGTCCCACGCCACCGGTGTGCTCTCCCCCTCCCGCGCCGCCACCGACTTCGACGCCACCGTCTGGCCCCCGGCGGACGCCGAGGCCCTCCCCGTGGACGGCCTCTACGAGCGGCTCGCCGACGGCGGCTTCGGCTACGGCCCGCTCTTCCAGGGCCTGCGGGCCGCCTGGCGCCGCGGCGACGAGGTGTTCGCCGAGGTCGTCCTGCCCGAGTCCGGCCACACCGACGCCCAGTCCTTCGGCCTGCACCCCGCACTCCTCGACTCCGCCCTGCACGCGGCGTCGTTCGTCGACCTCGACGAGCGCGCCGCCGGCGGACTGCCCTTCTCCTGGGAGGGCGTGAGCCTGCACGCGAGCGGCGCCACCACCCTGCGGGTGCGGCTCGCCCCGGCGGCCGGTGACGCCGTCACGATCGCCGTCGCCGACGACGCCGGACAGCTCGTCCTGTCCGCCGACTCGCTGATCCTGCGCGCGGTCGCGGCCCGTGAGATCGACGCCGCCGCCGCGCTGGTCCGCGACGCCCTGTTCCGCCTCGACTGGGTGACCGTGACGGCGGCCGCCGCCTCCGGCACCGCGGTACTGGTCGGTGAGGACCCCTTCGGCCTGCGCGCCCTGCCCCAGTTCGGCGACCTCGCCGTCCACCCGGATCTCGCGGCCCTCGCCGCCGCCGACGGCGCCGTCCCGGACACCGTTCTGCTGCCGCTCACCGGCACCGGCCCGGACGCCGACCCGGTCACCGCCGCACACCGCGCCGCAGCCGACGCCCTCGCCGCCGTACAGACCTGGCTCGAGCAGGACGAGCGGTTCGCCGCCTCCCGGCTCGCCCTGGTCACCCGGGGCGCGACCACCGGCCACGACCCGGCCGCCGCCGCGGTCTGGGGCCTGGTGCGCTCCGCGCAGTCCGAGAACCCCGGCCGGTTCCTCCTCGTCGACCTCGACGCCGAGCAGGACACCCCCGCCCTCCCGGCCGCCGCGCTCACCTCCGAGGAGCCGCAGCTCGCCGTGCGCGGCGACGAACTCCGTGCCGCCCGTCTGGTCCGTCGTCCCGCTCCCACCGCCGAGGCCGTTCCGGCGTTCGGTGGGGAGGGTGTGGTGCTGGTGACGGGTGGTACCGGTGGTCTGGGTGCGGTG
Source organism: Streptomyces sp. NPDC001231 (assembly GCF_042896885.1). NCBI lineage: Bacteria > Bacillati > Actinomycetota > Actinomycetes > Kitasatosporales > Streptomycetaceae > Streptomyces > Streptomyces sp. NPDC001231. The sequence continues at coordinate 116 of NZ_JBIAXS010000027.1, read as the reverse complement.
CTGGCGCGTCATCTGGTGGCTGGGTACGGGGTGCGTGAGCTGGTTCTGGTCAGTCGTCGTGGTGGTGAGGCCGCGGGTGCGGCCGAGCTGGTGGCGGAGTTGGCGGAGTCGGGTGC
>NZ_JBIAXS010000026.1:22798-131468 GCF_042896885.1 Streptomyces sp. NPDC001231 | reverse complement strand
CACCAGCCCCGCACCCCGCCACCCCGTCGGCAAACACCCCCACAAACAAGACACCCCCCGACCTTGAAGGCCGAGGGGGAACCTTTAAATTCAAGCTTAAAGCAGGGGCGGAGAGGGGACGAGAAGCCGGTGCCCGCAGCCTGGCCTGCCGAACCAGGCGACGGGATCAGGGGTTGTCCGAGCCTGGCGGCGAATTGAACGGCGTCCGGGCTTGGTCGAGCGGTAATCAGACCTGGGGTCCGACCGACCACACCCCGGCCTCCACCAGGAACGGACTGGGCTCGCTCGACCAGGAGACATACAGGCTGTCACGTGCACTTGTGTAGGTGACGAAGAGCAGGCAGCGTTCGGACCGGCGGAAGCGGCCGCACGTGATCGGCGCCGAGTGGATCGAACGCAGCCCGGACCCGGCCCTGAGCGGCCGGGTCCGGGCTGCGGGAGGTGATGCCGTGTCAGCGGCGACCCACCCGAACGGTGATCGGCGAGCTCTCCCGGTTCGCGCGGTCCACCGACGTGACCGTGTACGTCGCGCCGTCCGGGGCCGCCGGAACGGTCCACTGGGTGTGGCGGGCGCCCGGGAGTACCGCCACGAGGCCGTCGTCGTCGGCGGTGTGCTGCCGCAGGGCGTACAGCGCGGGGACGTGGTTGCCGCGGGAGCGCACCTCGATCCGGATCCCGCCGTCGGCCGTCCGGGCCGCGGACGCGAGCGGGGACAGTGGCGCGGGCCCGCGGGCGAGTCTCGGCAGGACCGGTGGCAGCGCGGGTCGCTGCCAGTGGTCGGCGGTCAGCCGGGTGATCGCGCCGATCGGGTCGGCGGTCACGTCCGTGGCGCTGAACAGGATCTCGCCGCTGATCTCCGGCAGCCCCCTGTCCATGGTCAGGTGCCGGGAGAGCTCGGCCGGATCCTGCCAGGCGGCCGGCTGGGCGGGGTCGCCGACCTTGTACACCGCCTCACCGATCCACAGTTGCACGTCGGTGCCGCGGACCGCCTGCGCCCACCACGGGGCGAGGACGGCGTAGTCGGCCACCGCCAGGCCGATGTTCCAGTACAGCTGCGGGGCGATGTAGTCCACCCAGCCGTTGCGCACCCAGCCCAGGCTGTCGGCGTTGAGCGCGTCGTAGGACTGGGTGCCGTTGGTGGCCGAGCCCCGCGGGTCGCTCGACGCGTTGCGCCAGATGCCGAAGGGGCTGATGCCGAACGCCGCCTCGGGCCGGACCTCGCGCACCCGGTCGCGCACCTCCCGCACCAGCAGGTCCACGTTGTGCCGACGCCAGGCGGCCCGGTCGGTGAAGCCCGCGCCGTACGCGGCGAAGGCGTCGTCGTCGGGGAAGTCCTGGCCGCCCACCGGATAGGGGTAGAAGTAGTCGTCGAAGTGGACGCCGTCGATCTCGTAGCGCTTCACCGCGTCCATGATGGCGTTCTCGACGAAGGCGCGGGCGGCCGGGATGCCGGGGTTGTAGTACAGCTGGCCGCCGTAGGAGACGACCCATTCCGGGTGCAGCCGCGCCGGGTGGCCGGGCACGAGCTTGGTGACGTCGGACTGCAGCGAGACGCGGTACGGATTGAACCACGCGTGCAGGGCCAGCCCGCGGTCGTGCGCGGCCTCGACCATGAAGCCCAGCGGGTCGTAGCCGGGATCCTGGCCCTGAGTGCCGGTCAGGTACTGCGACCACGGCTCGTAGCGTGACGGCCAGAAGGCGTCGGCCGCCGGGCGGACCTGCGCGAATATCGCGTTGAGCCCGATCGATCCGGCGTGGTCGAGCAGCGTGATGAACTCCGCCTGCTGTGCGGCGGGGCTCAGTCCGGTCCGCGAGGGCCAGTCGATGTTGGCGACGGTGGCGATCCACTCGCCACGCAGCTCGCGGTCGCGGTACGCGGTCGGGGTGCCGTCGGCGGCGGCCGCCGCCGCAGCGGGGATGGACGACCCCGTGGCGGCCAGGCCGGCCATCAGTCCTGCGGCCCGCAGCAGCACGCGGCGCGTGGGGCGACGTGCGGCCGAGCCGTGGTTCGCGGTGTCGGTCACGCGGACTCCTTGAAGAGAGACGGGAGCGGCTTGATCGGATCACCGTTCCCAGCGCGCCGTGCCTGGTCAACGAGCGGGGTGAAAATAGTTACCAAATCGCTAGCGTTCGATGTAAGAAACTTCCATCGACGCGGAGTTGGGTTCAGCGTCCTGTCCTGCTGCCCGGTTCCGCCGTCGGGCGCCTGCTCGGCTGCCGGGCAGCCGGTCCCTCCCCGGCTGGGCGAACCGCTGCACCGCGAACAGGTGCGGTGCAGCGCCCAGGTGCCTCCCTCCGTACACGGGCCTTCATAACGAACCGACCTGACGGGCTCTGACCAAGGCCCGTCCGCCTCGCTAGCGCCGTCGCCGTTCCCGCACGCCGGCCGTGACGGGGCGCGTCGCGTGGGCGTACCCGGCCGCCGCGGTGAGGAACACGCCCATGACGGCGGCGGGTGCCGCGGCCGTCAGCCAACGGGGGTCGTCGGCCGGGCCGGAGAGGGCGTGCAGGGCCGCCACGGCCACCGCCGCGGCCAGGCCGCAGGCGAGGACGGTGGCGACGACGTTGCGGGAGCGGGACGGGCCGGGCGGGGGTGGGACGTGGCCCAGGTGTGCCCAGTGGTGGGCCATCTCGCGGGCCTCGCGTCTGCGCCGGGCGGCGGCGTGCAGGCGCAGGGCGGCGGCGACGGTGGCGCCGGCGACGGCCGCGGCGACCGGCGTCGACCATGCCTCGGCGACGAGCAGCAGCACGGCGAGGGCGCCCGTGCCGGCCCAGCCGGTCACGCAGGCCGCGGCGGCGATGCGCCGGGACTCGGGCCGGTCCGCGCCGGCCCGCAGGTCGGCGAGGGCCGGAACGTACCAGACGGAGCCCGCGGTGGTGAGCGCCGCGGCTCCCAGGGCGGCGACGGCGTGTGGCACGGCCTACCTCGCCGCCTCTTCCACCTCGGCCCGCCCTGCGGCCCCGGCAGCCCCGGCGACAACGGCGGCCCCGCCGACCCCGGTGACACCCGTGACCCCGGAGATCTCCGGGTGGTGCAGGTCGAACGCCGGGGACTCGGTCCGAATACGGGGCAGCGAGGTGAAGTTGTGCCGTGGCGGCGGGCACGAGGTCGCCCACTCCAGGGAGCGGCCGTAGCCCCACGGGTCGTCGACGCCGACCGGCTTGCCGTACTTGGCGGTCTTCCAGACGTTGTAGAAGAACGGCAGCAGCGACAGGCCGAGCACGAACGACCCGATCGAGGACAGGGTGTTGAGCATGGTGAAGCCGTCGGCCGCGAGGTAGTCGGCGTACCGGCGCGGCATGCCCTCCACGCCCAGCCAGTGCTGGACCAGGAACGTGAGGTGGAAGCCCACCGTGAGCGTCCAGAACGTGATCTTGCCGAGCCGTTCGTCGAGCATCTTGCCCGTGAACTTCGGCCACCAGAAGTGGAATCCGGCAAACATCGCGTACACCACCGTGCCGAAGATCGTGTAGTGGAAGTGCGCCACCACGAAGTACGAGTCGGACAGATGGAAGTCCAGCGGCGGGGAGGCCAGGATCACTCCGGTCAGACCGCCGAAGAGGAACGTGATCAGGAAGCCCACCGTCCACAGCATCGGCGTCTCGAAGCTCAGGGACCCCTTCCACATGGTGCCGAGCCAGTTGAAGAACTTCACCCCGGTCGGGACCGCGATCAGGAACGTCATGAAGGAGAAGAACGGCAGCAGCACGCCACCGGTGACGTACATGTGGTGCGCCCACACGGTCAGCGACAGGCCCGCGATGGAGATGGTGGCGCCGATCAGGCCCATGTAGCCGAACATCGGCTTGCGGGCGAAGACCGGGATGACCTCACTCACGATGCCGAAGAACGGCAACGCCAGGATGTACACCTCGGGATGGCCGAAGAACCAGAACAGGTGCTGCCACAGCAGTGCCCCGCCGTTGGCCGAGTCGAAGATGTGGCTGCCGAACTTGCGGTCCATCTCCAGGGCGAACAGCGCCGCCGCGAGCACGGGGAAGACGAGCAGCACGAGGAGCGCGGTCAGCAGCACGTTCCAGGTGAAGATCGGCATGCGGAACATGGTCATGCCGGGCGCACGCATGCAGATGATCGTGGTGATGAAGTTGACCGAGCCGAGGATGCTGCCGAAGCCGGACAGCGCCACACCCATGATCCACATGTCGGAACCGATGCCCGGAGAGTGGACCGCGTCCGACAGTGGCGCGTACAGGAACCAGCCGAAGTCGGCCGCGCCCTGCGGGGTGAGGAAACCGCCGGCGGCGATGAGGGAGCCGAACAGGAACAGCCAGAAGGCGAGCATGTTCAGCCGCGGGAAGGCGACGTCGGGCGCCCCGATCTGCAGCGGCATGATCCAGTTCGCGAAGCCGGTGAACAGCGGCATCGCGAACATCAGCAGCATGATCGAGCCATGCATCGTGAACGCCTGGTTGAACTGCTCGTTCGACATGATCTGCAGTCCGGGCCGGGCGAGTTCTGCCCGCATCGCCAGCGCCATCACGCCACCGAGGACGAAGAACGCGAAGGCGGTGACGAGATACAGCGTCCCGATCTTCTTGTGGTCGGTGGTGGTCAGCCACTCCACCCACGAGGGCCGCACGGCGCCGTGTCCTGCGCCCCGGGCCGCCTGCCCTCCTGTCACTGGGCCACGGGCCGCGTCCTTGTCCGCCACCGCGGTACCGGGAGCCGGCGTGGCCTCGTCCCCGTCTTCCGGGGCTTCCGGCCGCGCTGCCGCCGCCTGTTGTATGCGCACCTCGTCCACCGGACGGTGCCCTCCGCATCTGCTTGGTTCATCGACACAACGACGAGCCCGGAGGTGCTCCGGTTGAGGAACGGACCCGACCCTCCCGGCCGCCGCCTCATGATCGCCGGAGGGGTACGGGGTGCCGATAGGGCCGAACAGTCCCTGCACGGGCCCGCGGGTAGGGCCCAAAAGCCCTGTTTGGTCGTGGCGGGCGCTGCGACAAAACCCCAACGCCGGCCCGTCCCCGCACACTCCCCGCACACCGGGAAGGGGCTGGCCCGTCACCGCACCGCCAGGCCATGGGAGTGCCGGGGAACAGGAGGCACGGGCCGCTCGCCTGTTCAGGAAATGAACGGCGGGGGGTTCGAGAGCGCTCTCTCGACGGTGAATGCTTCATGCGAGTGAAAGAAGCGTCAAGAGGTGCGACGGAGTTCGGCCAGGCAGGAAGTGACATTACGTCAAATCCCGCTGTCACCAATGGAGATGTGTACTCCGCGCCGAGCGCGTCCGCGCCGGGCGCCGAGACCCAACCGTTGTACTGCGTCTTGCCGGCCCTCCTGCCGCAGGTCAGGCGGCGCGGGCCGGCCGCATCGGGTCGGCGGCGCCGCCTTCGCCTCCTCCGCCCGCCGATTCACCCTTGCCGGATCCCTTGACGAGTCCTCTCCCGGAGGTTTAACTCACGTCCTAAATTAAGCCATGAGGCGCCTTCGGAAGTCGAACCGAGCGAACCGGACCCGATCGCACGAGAACGAGCACGGGACACGGAACGAGAGCGGTGTCGGCGTCCGGAGGACTCCTCGCGGTTCTCGACTCCCGGAAAGGGACACCAGGAGCCATGCGCAGCATCCGAGCCGCGGCCGTAGGCGCCGTCACCATGTCTCTCGCCCTTGCCGTCTCGGCCTGCGGAGGCGGTTCGTCGACGGGCGGCGGGTCCAACGACTCGCCGAAGACACTCACGTACTGGGCCTCCAACCAGGGGGCCAGCATCGAGATCGACAAGAAGGTCCTCCAGCCCGAACTCGACAAGTTCGAGAAGCAGACGGGCATCAAGGTGAAGCTGGAGGTCGTGCCCTGGTCGGACCTGCTGAACCGGATCCTCACCGCGACCACCTCCGGCCAGGGCCCCGACGTCCTCAACATCGGCAACACCTGGAGCGCCTCCCTCCAGGCCACCGGGGGGCTGCTGCCCTGGGACGCCAAGAACTTCGACAAGATCGGAGGCAAGGACCGCTTCGTCGACTCCGCGCTCGGCTCGACCGGTGCCCAGGGCCAGGACCCGGCCGCCGTACCGCTGTACTCGATGGCGTACGCGCTCTACTACAACAAGCAGATCTTCGCCGACGCGGGCATCGCCAAGCCGCCGGCCACCTGGGAAGAACTCGTCGCCGACGGCAAGAAGATCCAGGCCAAGGGCAAGCAGGTCATCGGCGCCGAGGGCGCCAACGTCTCGGAGAACATCCACCACGTCTTCGTCTTCGCCAAGCAGCACGGCGCCGACTTCTTCACCGCGGACGGCAAGCCCGACTTCACGAGCGACGGCGCGGTCGCGGCGATCAAGCAGTACGTCGACCTGATGGCCAAGGACAAGGTCATCCCGCAGGGCAACGCCGAGTACGCGCAGAACCAGTCGGTCAGCGACTTCGCCAAGGGCCGGACGGCGATGCTGCTGTGGCAGTCCGCCTCCGCCAACCTCAAGTCCCAGGGCATGAGCGAGGACGCCTACGGCATCGCCCCGGTCCCGGTGCAGTCCGGCACCCCCGGCACCGGCACGCAGGTGAACTCGATGGTGGCCGGCATCAACATCGCCGTCTTCAAGAACAGCCACAACCTCGACGGCGCCACGGACTTCGTGAAGTTCATGACCAGTGACGAGGAGCAGAAGATCCTCAACACGGCCTACAGCTCCATCCCGCCGGTCAAGGCCGCCCAGTCGGACGCCGCCTTCAACTCCCCGGCCAACGCCGTCCTGAAGGACACCCTCGCCACGAGCGCCGCAGCGCTGCCGCAGGTCGCCGACGAGTCCCAGTTCGAGACGGCCGTCGGCACGGCCGTCAAGGAGCTGTTCGCCGACGCCGCCGCCGGACGCGCGGTCACCACGGCCTCGGTGAAGGCCAAGCTGCTCAAGGCCCAGCAGCAGATGCCGACGAAGTGAGCGCGGACACCCACATGACGACCACCGCTCCCGCGGACACCGGCGGGACGACGGCACCCGTGAAGTCACCCGGGGCGGCGCGCGGACCGCGCCGCCCCGGGTGGCTCGGACGCGTGTCGCTGCCGTACCTGCTGCTCCTGCCCGCCCTGGTGCTCGAACTCCTGGTCCACCTGGTGCCGATGGTGATCGGCGTCGTGATGAGCTTCAAGGAGCTCACCCAGTTCTACATCCGCGACTGGGGCACGGCCCCCTGGTCCGGCCTCGACAACTACCGCATGTCGGTGGACTTCAACGCCCCCGTCGGCGAGGCGCTGCTGCACTCCTTCCTCGTCACCGTCGCCTTCACCCTGCTGTCGGTCGGCCTGTGCTGGCTCATCGGCACCGTGGCCGCGGTCTGCATGCAGGACACCTTCCGCGGACGCGGCCTGCTGCGCGCCCTGTTCCTGGTGCCGTACGCGCTGCCGGTCTACGCGGCCGTCATCACCTGGGTGTTCATGTTCCAGCACGACAACGGCCTGGTGAACCACGTCCTGCACGACCAGCTGCACCTCACCGACAAGCCCTCGTTCTGGCTCATCGGCGACAACAGCTTCGTCGCGCTGCTGACGGTGTCGGTGTGGAAGGGCTGGCCGTTCGCCTTCCTCATCGTCATGGCGGGACTCCAGAACATCCCGCGCGAGCTGTACGAGGCCGCCGCGCTGGACGGCGCCGGCATGTGGCAGCAGATCCGCCGCATCACCCTGCCGTCCCTGCGGCCCGTCAACCAGGTGCTGGTCCTGGTGCTGTTCCTGTGGACGTTCAACGACTTCAACACGCCGTACGTGCTGTTCGGCAAGGCCGCCCCCGAGGCCGCGGACCTCATCTCGGTCCACATCTACCAAGCCTCCTTCGTCACCTGGAACTTCGGCACCGGCTCCGCCATGTCCGTCCTGCTGCTGCTCTTCCTGCTGCTCGTCACCGGCGTCTATCTCGCGCTCACCTCACGCGGACGGAGGTCCGCCGATGTCTGACACCACCCTCGAGGCCGCGACGGCCGCTACCCACCGGTCTCCGATGGCGCCGCCGCGCTCCTTCCTGTGGACGCGGCGGATCTTCCTCACCCTGCTGACCGGCTTCGTCCTGCTGCCCGTCTACGTGATGGTCTCCAGCTCGCTGAAGCCGCTCGCGGACGTCACGGGCAAGTTCCGCTGGCTGCCGAGCGGTCTGACCTTCCGCCCCTACATCGACATCTGGTCGACGGTCCCGCTCGCCAGGTACTTCGTGAACTCGCTGATCGTGGCGGGCGCGGCGACGGTCTGCTCGGTGGTGATCGCGGTGTTCTCGGCGTACGCCGTCAGCCGCTACGGCTTCCGCGGCAAGCGCGTCTTCACGGTCACCGTCCTGTCGACGCAGATGTTCCCGGGCATCCTCTTCCTCCTCCCGCTGTTCCTGCTCTACGTCAACATCGGCAACGCCACCGGCATCGCCCTGTTCGGCTCGCGCGGGGGCCTCATCCTGACGTACCTCACCTTCTCCCTGCCGTTCTCGATCTGGATGCTGATCGGGTACTTCGACTCGGTGCCGCGCGACCTGGACGAGGCGGCGCTGGTGGACGGCTGCGGCCCGCTCGGCGCGCTGTTCCGGGTCGTCGTGCCGGCCGCGATCCCCGGCATCGTCGCGGTCGCCGTCTACGCCTTCATGACCGCCTGGGGCGAGGTGCTCTTCGCGTCCGTGATGACCAACGACACCACCCGCACCCTCGCCGTGGGGCTCCAGGGCTACTCCACGCTCAACGACGTCTACTGGAACCAGATCATGGCCGCCTCGCTCGTCGTCAGCGTGCCCGTGGTCGCCGGCTTCCTGCTGCTCCAGCGCTATCTCGTCGCGGGGCTCACCGCGGGAGCGGTGAAGTGACCGCCAACATCCCCAGTCTCGAAAGGACTTCCGTGTCCGACGCCATCGACCTCGCCGCACTCCCGCACGACTTCCGGTGGGGCACGGCCACATCGGCGTACCAGATCGAGGGAGCCGTCGCCGAGGACGGCCGCTCGCCGTCCATCTGGGACACCTTCTCCCACACCCCCGGCAAGATCGACAACGACGACCACGGCGACATCGCCTGCGACCACTACCACCGCTGGCGCGAGGACGTCGGGCTGATGAGCCGACTGGGCCTGAACGCCTACCGGTTGTCGATCGCCTGGCCGCGCGTGATGCCGGACGGCGACGGCCTCGTGAACCCCAAGGGCCTCGACTTCTACGACGAGTTGATCGACGGACTGCTTCAGGCGGGCATCACCCCCTCCGTCACCCTCTACCACTGGGACCTGCCGCAGGCCCTCCAGGACCGCGGCGGCTGGCCCGAGCGCGAGACCGCCGAGCACTTCGCCGCCTACGCCTCGGTCGTCGCCGAACGTCTCGGCGACCGGGTGTCCCACTGGACCACCCTCAACGAACCCTCCTGCTCCGCGTGGATCGGCCACCTCGAGGGCAAGATGGCCCCCGGCCTGACCGATCTGACCGCCGCGGTCCGCGCCTCCTACCACCTGCTGCTCGGCCACGGCCTGGCCGCCCAGGCGATCCGCGCCGCGACCTCCGGCGCCGAGGTCGGCATCGTCAACAACCTCTCCACCGTCTTCCCCGCCACCGACCGTCCCGAGGACGAGGCCGCCGCCCGCCGCCACGACGGCCACGTCAACCGCTGGTGGCTGGACCCCGTCCACGGCCGCGGCTTCCCCGCCGACATGCGCGAGGTCTACGGCGTCGACCTCCCCGAGCGCCCGGGCGACCTCGACATCATCGCCGCCCCGCTGGACTGGCTCGGCCTCAACTACTACTTCCCGGCGACGGTGGCCGACGACCCCGACGGGCCGGTGCCCCACGCCCGCTCCGTGCGCCGCCCGGACGTGCCCCGCACCGGCATGGACTGGGAGATCGACGCGTCCGGCATCGAGACGCTGCTGCTGCGCCTCACCCACGAGTACGGCGCCCGGAAGCTCTACGTCACCGAGAACGGTTCCGCCTTCCCCGACACCGTGGGCCCCGACGGCACGGTCGACGACCCCGAGCGCCAGGACTATCTGGTGGGACACCTGGCCGCCTGCGCCTCCGCCGCCCGCAAGGGTGCCCCGCTGGCCGGCTACTTCGCCTGGTCGCTGCTGGACAACTTCGAGTGGGCGTACGGCTACGCCAAGCGCTTCGGCCTCGTCCACGTCGATTACGCCACCCAGGCCCGCACCATCAAGGGCAGCGGCCACCGGTACGCGGACATCGTGCGCGCGCACGGGGAGCTGGGGCGCGGGACCGCCTGAGCCCGGCCCGGGCGGCGGAACGCGGCCCCTTAGGAGGCAGTGGCCTTCTCCGGATCGGGAGAGGGCGCTCCTTCAGGAGGTGCGCGGCCCGTCCGGAACCGGCCGACGACCCACTCCGCGCCCCGACCGGTGAGCGGACGGTCCCACAGGCGTGCAGCTGCTCCGTGACATGTGCATCCGTTCCGATCCGGGCGCATCGAGGTTCTCTGATGCGCCCGGTCGGCAGCGGTCATGGCGTGGCAGACTGCCGAGCCCTGATCAGGTCGGTGAGAAACGGGCTCGCCTCTCCATGCCAGAAGATGTCCAGGCTGTCCCGGGCGCGTGTGGTGGCCACGAACAGCAGGGAGCGGGCTCGCTGCATCTCGCGGCGGAAACGCCCCGGATCGGTGGTGCGAAGGCGCTGGATCTCCGCACGGGGAACCAGCCCGTCGCTCGCCCCCGCGATGATCATGCGCTGGTACTCCAGCCCCTTGAACCGGAACATGGTGCCGATGTGCACGCCGCCGTCACCGCGCGGCCCGTCCGGACCGATCTCCATCGCCCGGATGCCGTGCTGGGCCAGCGTGTACGCGGCCTCCTGCGCCATCTGGTTGGTCGGGACGGCGATGGCGACCTGCTCGTGCGGCAAGTCGCCCCACGACTCGATCAGTCCGGCGATCGCCTTTCGCTCCTCCTCCCAGTCCCGCGACCGGTGCAGATCCGGAACGGCGCCGCTGAGTACGGAGCGGTACCCGGCCAGGTTCTCGCTGCTGCCGTCGAGGTCGTCGGCCGGCATGCCCTCCGGCCGCTGCCCGGAGATGAGGTACTGGTTGACGCCCGCTTCCTTGATCCAGGTGTCCAGCCACCGGTGCCGCACGCCGCCGCGCAGCCGCAGCCGCTCCAGCAGTCCCCGCACGTACGCCATGTACCGCTCGGGCGTGGGCAGTCCGCCTTCCAGACCCAGCTGTCCCGGCAGTGTGAGGTGCAGGTCGCGGGCGAGCGCGACGATCCGGTCCGGTTCGGCGACCACGACCTCCGCGGCCGTGGTCCGGGTCAGCTCCAGGGTGCGCCCGAGCCGCGAGCGCAGCCCGAACTCCATGACGGTCGCGAACGCGAGCCGTTCCCCGATGAGCTTCCAGGTCCGCGCGTCCCCGGTGCCGCGCCCCGACAGGAGCCGGTCCACGCCCGGTTCGTCGTGCAGGTCCGGCGGGACGACCGCGGCGAGTGTCTGCGGGTCGTCCACGGAGTCCAGGACGTTGCCGATGAGGTCGTTGAGCGGGAGCGGCGCACCGGAGTCGTCCAGCTGGTGAGCCAGGAGCGAGCGCAGTGAGAACTTGTACGAGGCGTTGGCGACGTACCCGGCGCGGTGCGCCGCGTCCTGCGTGGAGTCGTTGAACAGCAGCGTCTTGCGCTCCTCCGGCGCCAGCGCGATCTCCTGGCCGCCGGTGAACAGCTGGGTGACCGTGGCGGAGGCCAGCGCGGCGAGCGCGGTGCCGAGGAACCTGATGCCGTTGTCGGTGTTGCACGCCGGGCAGGTGTCGTCCTTGGCGGCCTGGTCGGCGGTCTTCTTGTCCAGGGCGGCCCGCGCGAACCAGGCGTCCTGCAGCCCCTCCCCGTCCTCGGCGACGGGCACGCGGTAGGTGCTCTGCGCGCCGTCCAGCACCACGACGGACTGCGGATCGACGCCACCGGCCTGCTTCGGCGCGGTGCCGGTGAGCGCCGCGAGAGCGTCCCGCGCCTCGGCCGGGGTCGCCGAGACGAAGTACCGCAGCCGCCGCTTGTCACGTCCGACGGCGGCCTGCCAGATCCGCAGCGGGCTGGTCTCCAGCTTCTGCGGATCGGCCTCCGGGGACAGGGCAGCCCAGCCCGAACGGCCGCAGACGCGGCAGTAGATCGCGGGCAGATGGGCCTGGGCCGGCCGCTGCACGGTGTCCGAACCGGGCAGCGCCTGGGGTCGCCGGGAGTCCGCCGTCGGCCATTCGTCGTTGTCGGACGGGTCCTCGGAGGCGGACGCCGCGGTGAGCGCGGAGCGCCGCGCGACGGCCCGCTCGTCCTCGTACCAGCGGAACTCCGGCCGGGCGCCCACCCCGCTCAGCACCCGCCCCACCGGCCGCACCCACAGGTGCGCCTCGATGTGGAGCAGCGGGCGCGGCCGACGCTCGTCGGACTCCGGGTCGCGCGCGGACGACAGCAGCGCCACGAACCGCGACAGCGCCTCCAGCGCGAGCCGCGGGTTCTCCCGCGCGGTGCGCGCCCACGCGTACCCGAAGCGGGCCATGCGGTCCCGCAGCCCCCACTCGTCGAGCGGCTCGCCGTTCAGCAGCGCGAGCACGCCGTGGGTGAAGTCGTGCTTCTTCAGCAGCCGCCCGATCTGGAAAGCGTCCAGGCCGCGCCGCCCCAGCAGCCGCTCGGCGAGCCCGTCCAGGTCGAGCCGGTCAGGGTCGGACTCCACGCCCGGCCCGCCCGAGACGTCGATGACATCCTTGGGACCGGGAGGCTCGGGCAGCTCGTAGTCGATGTCGCCGACGAAGTCGTCCGCGCTGAGCCGCTCCTCACCGATCACCGCGTCGGGACCGAACGGCACGCCGAACACCTGCTCGGCGACCGTGAGGATGCCGCCGGTGTCGCCCCCGCCCTCACCGAGGGTCGCCGAGGTCGCCACCGGGCAGATCGAACCGAGCGGCCGCTCCGGCTTCGAGGCGCCCACGGCCGCGGCCAGCCGCCGCAGCAGCATCGCCACGTCCGTGCCCTGCGCGCCGTCGTAGGTGTGGAACTCGTCCAGCACCACGTACGCCGGTTCGGCACCCTCCCACAGCGGACGGTCCTCGGCCCGCTGCAGCAGCAGGTCCAGCATCTTGTAGTTGGTGATCAGCACGTCCGGGGGCGACTGGCGCATCTCCTCGCGCCGCGTCATCACCCGCCGGAAGTCCGTGTCCGGCTTGTCGCCGATGTAGAGACCAGCCGTCACCTGCGCCAGTTCGGGCTGCGTCAAGTAGTCGCCGATACGGCCGGCCTGGTCGGTGGCGAGGGCGTTCATCGGGTACAGCAGCACCGCCTTCACCCCACGGCTGCCCAGCGCCTTCTGCCGCCGGCAGTGGTCGAGGACGGGGATCAGGAACGACTCGGTCTTGCCGGACCCGGTGCCGGTCGTCACGAGCGTCGGCTCGGCCGCGCCCTTGTACGTGCTCAGCCGCTCCCACGCCTTCGCCTGGTGCCGCCACGGAGTGAACGACGGCTGCCACTCGACCAGACCGCCACCCGTCGTCGGCGGGGTGGAACGGCGTCCTGATCCGCAGATACGGCCCCCGGAAGATCCCCGTCTCCGGATCCCCGAGGAACCGCTCCAGCGCGAGCCGCGTGTCCTCGTCGGCCAGCGCGTACGTCGTCGTGAGGTACTGCGGCAGACTGCCGCGGAGCTGCGCGGCGGCCAGGGTGGGCTTCACGAGGACCTTTCGGGCAAGTCGATTACCGGGACCGCCGGTACGCATCGCCGTGGCAGCCCGGCGACGACACCGTGACGATCAGTGTCAAAAACAGCCTCCACCTCGGACAACGGCACCCACGAGGCCAAATTCCGGACCACGAGAAGGGGGCCAATCGTGCCAAAGCGCCAAAAAGTCACCGGTGATGGCCGCAAACCAGCGGACAGGGATCGACCAGGCCCTCTCCAGCGCGCGTATCACGGGGTCAGGTCCAGCCCGACAGATCCCCGACGAAGTCCACGTACGAGCGGTTGGTGCCGCGCGGAGAAAGGATCAGCTGGTGCTTCAGCGCCTCGCGGGCGACCGCGGGTCCGTCGCTCTCCCGGAAGACCGGCTGGCCGAGCCCTCGCTTGAGCTCCTCCTTGGCGTCCTTGACGCGGCCGGTGTCCTTGTCGAGCAGACGGTCAGGGACCTTCCAGCGCGGACGGACGTAAGGGAAGGCTTCCGGAAAGAGCAACAGCCAGCCCTCGGTCTCCCAGGCGGCGAGCGCGATTGCTGTCCGGAACTCCTGGCACTGGCGTGTGAACTCGTCGGCCAGCGTCTTGCGGATCCGGTCGTACTGGGCGTCGGTGTAGCCGTCCAGGTCCTCGTGGACGACGAACCCGAGCAACTCGGCCTGCTCCAGGCGGGCTTTGGCCCGCGCTTTACCGACCAGGGCCTCCACGGCAGCGGCGAGCTTCGGGCCGGACTTCCGGCGCAGCCGCACCGGGTCGTTGATACGGACCAGCTTGGCGGCCGCGCAGAGGTTCGGTCGGTGGGCACGTATGAGCGCGGCCATGATCTCGCAGTCGTTCCGGTCCTCACCGGCCAGCACGATGACGCCCCGTTCCTGCGCCCGGGACGTACGCCCGCCGCCCTGCGGCCCCTTCGGGGTCACAGCTCACCCCCGGTGAGGTCGCCGCCCAGCACGCCGGAGAACCACAGCTCCCCGAGTGGCTGTTCACCGGACTCCTCGACGATGTCCTTCACCTCGTCGACCGTGAGAGCCGGGATGATCGACGCGCCGTTCTCGTCGCGGTCGCACACGACGAACTCCTCCGGATACAGCCGGTTCACGAGGGCGGGCGAGTGGGTGGCGACGATGAACTGCGTCCGCTCGGCGGCTTCGCGCAGCCGCTGCACGACGAGTTCCAGGGCCTGCGGATGCAGCCCATGGTCGATCTCCTCGATGCAGGTGAACGCCGGCGGGTTGGGGTCGTACAGCAGGGCCAGCAGTCCGAGCAGCCGGATCGTCCCGTACGAGGCGTCGGCGAGAGGGGTCAGGCGGCGCAGGCCGCGCTCGCGCAGCACGACGGTCAGCTGGTCGGTCGCCCCGCCGACCTCCTCGAACTCGATGTTCTCCAACTGCGGCAGGACCGTACGGGCGTCGGCGACCAGGTCGTTCCAGGTCTCCTCGCGACCACTGAGGTGGATCAGGAATCCGGCCAGGTTCTCGGCGTGGGGCGAGAGGGTGGCGAAGTCCGCACCGCGCAGGCGTGTGGGCTGCCGGGCCGCCGCCACGTCGACGTCGAACACCCGGAACGACGACAGCCGGTCGGCAACCCGCGTCACCTCGTCACCGCCGTCGGCGGGACCTAGCCGGGGGAGCGTGGACAGTCCGCTGCTCAGCCTCCTGATGCCGAAGCTGCCGCTGTCCTTGGTCTGCCCGGCGCGCTCGTCGACCACGCGCGCTTCCTCACCCGAGATGGTGATGCGCCGGCCGCGTCCTTGCCTGCGCTTGAACGCGAAGCTCTCCTCACGGGAGAGGGCGTACGTCAGCCGCTTGCCGTCCCGGTTCGCTGGCAGGGAGCGGCGACGGATGGTGAGGTTGTACTCGTCGGGAGCGTTGAGGGTCGAGTTGCTGGTCCAGGTGGCCTTGAGTTGGATGCGCATGGAGGTCGGCGGTTTGTTCCCGCCCCAGAAGGCCACCTCGTCGAACCCACCGCGCGAATCGAGCGCCGGCTGGAGGTCGGTGCGGATGATGTCGGCGAGGAAGTCGAACACCTTCAGCACGTTGGACTTGCCCGCTCCGTTCGGGCCCACTAACACGGTGAGTGGACCGAGCGGTACGGTCACGTCACGCAGACTGCGGAAGTTCTCGACGTGCAGTTCGAGCAGACGGCCAGGCATGGGACGAAACCTATCGGGTCGGTGATCGGGGCGCGGGGGAGTGGACCGGATGCGCCGCCCGCGCCGTCGTGTTCTCCGTCCTGTTCGAACGCGGCCCGGGACGGCGGGAGAGAGCACGTTCCGGTGCGAGGGCGAGCCGACCTGCGCAGCAGGCTAGGCCTGGCCACTGACATCGCCTCCCGGGCGCCGGTTCACGGATCCTTGAGGTGCTCTCTCTGTGCTCACCTCACGGGCCTCAGTACCGATTGGTGAGCCCAGGACACCGGTGAGGTTCTGCCGGTTCACGTGATCGACGGGATGGCCGCAGTCGGAGCGACGACCTTCGCATAGCGCGCACCGGCCCTGACCGTCGATGATCCAGCGTCACCCTGACGAGCCGGAGGTCAGTAACCACAAGATCGGGCAGGGTCACCGCCTGTCGCCGTTCCTCCGCAGGGTGGACTTCCGGGCCGGCCGGCGGATGATGTCGTCGTCGCTCGGCTCCCGAGGCACGTAGAAGAAGCCGTCGTCCGTGTCCGGGTCGTAGTGCACAACGGCATTCTCCTCCTCGAGCATCAGGCGCCAGGCGTAAAGCCGTTTGGACCGGCCCTCGTCGAGAGACATGCCGGCCCGGTGCCGTGCCTCGGCCCGGAGCATGGAGACCTGATACCGCTGACGGTGCTCGGGATTCACGGCCCAGGGAATGAGATCGTCGTCCCGCGCGATGCGACGGTCGAGCCCCCTGCGTCGGCGGAAGTTGCCCCACATCGATGACACAGTTTCGATGTTGTACTTCCGCTTGTACTCATCGATCATCTCCTTGTAGGTCCAGCCCTCCTCGAACCACCTGATGACCTCGCCCTCGTCCACGATCTTGCGCTTTCCCACGCGTGCCCCCTCGAATTCCGCTTCTTGTGCGCATGATCTTATGGGATGTACTTGCACGCGCCGGTTCGTGTGCTGTCAACCTTGCACAGCGACAGCGCGAAGGTGCCTCGGGATCAAATGGGAGTGGGATGAAGATCGAGATCACCGCCTGCGACATCGACCGCCGGACTCCGGCGAAGTCGTACGAGATCACGGTGGACGGCGGGAGAACGGTCACGCTGGACCTCTGCCGAGCACATGCCGGGCCCCTCGAAGAACTCATCGCGATCGCTACGAATGGGCGGAACGCGGCGAGCGCAGCAAGCGCGGGCGTCAAGACCGGCGCTGAACAGGCAGGGGCCGTGACGCTGCCTGCCTTCCCGTCGGTGTCCGAGAAACCGGCCAGGAAGCCGAGCGCCCGGCGCCAGGCGCGGGTGACCACTCTCGAAGAGATCGAAGCGATGAAGAAGAGGACCTGAGAACGGTCTGCGGGGTGTTGTCGAGTTGCTGTTGCGGCAGGTTAGTTGAGGTGTGTTGGAGGTGCGTCCGGCCGGGCCGGGGGCATCTTGGTCAGGCGGTCGTGAGGGCTCCGGTGACGGTCTTCCAGATGCGGAACCGTTCGGTCATCCCGGTGCGGTAGTCACTCGATGTGAATCAGATGGCGTCGGGGCCGGAAGTGGCTGGAGATCCGGCTGAAGGCGGCAAGGAACCTCTGGGCCGCTCCGCTGGAGCGGAAGCCCTTCATAGCGCGCTCGCGCTGCCTCATGGGCTGATTGACTGTTCTCGGCCCTGTTGTTCAAGTACTTCGAACTGCGGTGCTCGACCGACGGCATGACCTCGCGGTGAGTGACAAGTAGCTGCGGAGCTCGTCCGTGACGATCACGCGGGCTACGTACTCGAGGTCCTTGAGAAGCTTGCGGAAGAAGCGCCTGGCTGCGGCCGTATCGCGGCGGTCCTGGACGAGGATGTCGAGGACGTTGCCGTCCTGGTCGACCGCGCGCCACAGGTACCGCGTCTTCCCGTCGACCTTGATGAACACCTCATCCAGATGCCATTTGTCGCCGGGACGAGGCTGCCGGCGACGCAACTGCGCGGCGCCCGCGACGCCGACGGCCACCACCCGCACCTGCTGGCTGTCCACCTCACCGACCCGGGCGTGATGCCTCGCCCAGCGCGAGAGGCGGCACAAGCCCCACGGGACCCTGCACTTCGTCCCCGCCCTGGAACTGATCGCCGACATCATCGGCAGGATCGTGACCGCCGACGCCCTGCACACTGTTGCCGACTCTGCCTGCCGCCTGCGCGGACGCGGTGCCCACCACGGCCCACACGGTCTTGCCGGGGCCGGGGCGGCGGTCGGTGACGCCCCAGTCGTCGGCCAGGGCGGTGACGAGGAGGAGGCCGCGGCCGGACTCGGCGTCGGGGTCCGTGGGGGCGGTGACGACGGGTCGGCGTTCCGCGCGGGTGTCGGAGACCTCAACGCGCAGCCGCCCGCCGTCCGCCTCGGAGGTCAGGCGGATGTGGAAGTCCCGGCCGGGGACGCGGCCGTGGCGTACGGCGTTGGCGCACAGCTCGGCGGTGATGAGGGCCAGCGTCTCGTTGACGTGGCTGTCGTAGGGGTGGCCCCAGGAGTCCAGGCAGTGCGAGACGAAGAGCCGGGCCAGGCGGGCGCCTCGGGGGGTGGAGGTGAAGGACATGGCGAATTCGGTCGTTGCCGTGGACTCGGAGGGTGGGTAGTGCTGGGAGGAGAAGGTGTGCATGTCGTCAGCGTCGCGACTGTGACCGGTGTGTCACCAGGAGTGACGCCTGTACGGGGTGCTGCTGTACGTGACGGGAAGTGCCGGTACACGGCACGGGGGGAGGTCGACTTCAAGTGGCGGGACAGACACGGCCGGTGTCCCTATTGTGGGGTGGAAGAGACGATCGGGGCCCTGTACGACCGGATTCTGTACGTGCGCTCTGTGACCGGGTGTCGAGCGGAGACGGACCGCATCACGTTGCGGGGGGACAGGTATGACGACGACCGCGTCATCCAACGGAACACCGGAGCCGCAGCCGAGCGGTGACGGCGGCACCTCTCCTGGGCCGACCGGGCAGAGCGGGGACTCGGGCGGCAGCCCACCGCATCCTCCCGCGCAGTTGCCGCAGCAGGGCTCCGCCGGCACGGGGAGCGGGGCCCATGACAGCTTTGAAGCGATCGCCTCCGAGGCGCTCGGCGTGGATCCCGGAGCCTCCCGGCGCAAAAAGGCGGTGTGGTTGCTGGTGACGGCGGTGATCACTCTCCTGGGCGCGTTGGGCGCGACGCTGTGGCAATACCTCATGATCAAGCCGAACGTGACCAGAGAGAACGACGTCAACACGAGTATCGACGCTTCCAAGATCCCGTTCACGGTGTCCGTGCAGCCCGAGAAGGGTGACCCCCGTCAAGAATGGGTCATGGTTCTCGACCGGGAACTGACCGCCGCCGAGACGCGGAAACTGACGTCCAGCAATGACAGTTCCGCCGCTTTCTCGTACCTGAAGGCACTGGGCGGGCATCCGCTCTGGTACCCGTCCGTGCTGGAACACGCCCCGAAGGACTCGCAGCAGACGTCGACCGGCCACGCGGAACTCTCCGACACGTTCAAGATGAGCGTGCTCAGCACCCGGACCTCCGCCGTGGTCATCGACGACTGGAAGGTCACCGACGTCACATGCCGGCAGAGCACCGCGAAGACGGTCGTTGCCTATCCACCGCAGGGTGGAGCCGTATACCAGGGAATCCAGCTCCACGTTCCGCCCCGGGCCGACGAGCCGGTGCTGACCGACGACACCGAGGGACAGGGCCAGCCCTACTTCGACACCCACTACATCGAGGTCGGAGGCGGCCAGCCCTCCGGCGGCCTAAGGGTGGAGGCGATCGCGCCGCGGGGACAGTCGTGCGTGTGGGGGATCAGGGTCCACTACGTCGACGCCTACCAGAAGGGGCAGTGGGTCCAGCTGAAGGACGGGAAGGGGACGCCGCTGCGCATCCGCACGGAGTCCGTCCCCGTGAACCCGCGGCAGAAGTGGTTCTTCGGCTCCATCCCCTGGACGCTGTGCCCCCAGAAGTCCAAGGATCCGATGTGCGAAGAAATGCTCTAGCTGGCAAGGCCGTGGCCCTCGTCCTGGCCTTCCTGTGCGTCCAGGCCTGCAGCACACAACCAGGCAAGGAGAAGCAGAACCCCGGGCCCTCGGCGCCCTACCTGGGCAACCGCGGGTACGACCTTCCGGACAGTCCGTTCACCCGCAAGGACACGATCGTCACCGCCGCATGCAGCATCGGCTCACGCTGGGCCAGTGTCTCGGTCCGGGCCTGGGATCCCGAGACGTGGCAGCAGCGCGCGGAGCGGGAGTTCCCCATTCCGAGCGACGCCGCCTTCTCCAACTATCCGGACGTGAAGGCGGTCAGCAGCCCTCTCGTGGATCTCTGCGGAGTGAACCCGGATAACCCGTCCCCGTATGGCGTGGCCACTTTGGAGTACATGGCGCCCCGGATCCGCGCCCTCTTCGACCTGGCGTTCACGCGCATGGCGGTGGTCCTCCGCGATCCGCAGAACAAGAAGGCCTCTCACGTCGGTTACGTGGTGAACGGCTCCGACCTGGAGGAGGTCGTGCGCCTGGGAGGTGCGGCAGGTGACGACGAGCGGAACGCGGTGATGTCGCCGGACGGGCGCAGCGTGTGGTTCACGTACACGGCCGCCGACGGCAAGCAGAGGATCGGTTCCCGGTCCGCCGACGGCGACCACCACCTGGTGGACGAGGGCCCGGCCGCCGGACACGGCCTGCCCCTGACCGTCATGGGCAAGCCGGCGCGCGCCGTCCAGGCGAACATGGTGCACCTGGCGCCGGACGGCCGCCGGCTCACGGCGACCGCACCCAAGGTCTTCGGAACCGTCTTCGACACCTGGAACTCCTCGGGGCCCCTCACCAGGACGTCCGCGCACGGCGCCACGCTGCTCAGCGGATGCGTCGGCGTCGTCGGCTGGATCGGTGATGGCCGGGTGCTGTGCCGCAGCTCCTCCGGCGTGTTCCGGACCATGGACGCCCGCACCGGCCGCGCCGTCGGCGCGCCGATCAGCGCGGTCGGGCCGCAGGAGGGGATGGTCGCGGAGGGGATGCTGGTGTCGGCGGACGGGAAGAGGTTCATCGTCTCCGTCCATCCGCCCAATTCCCGGCAGAGCGATTACGACTACGAGTACCACGACCCCGACTTCAGGGTCGTGCCGACCACACCGGGAGGAGCGACCACCGGCATCGTCAGCAACCTCCTTGACACGCACACGGTGTTCCTGAGATGGACGTAGGGGCGGATGCGGCTTCGGCGCCGTTGCGGTGGTCGTGCTGGTGGCGGGCGCTTCAGGTCCGGTGAGTCCGTGAGTATGGACGGGTGCTGTACGGCGGAGCCGAGTCGGTTGTACGCGGTACGGGGGACTTGGCCGCGAGTGGAGGGACAGACACGTGGCGCGTCCATACAGTGAGCCGCACGTGACGGTGGGTGTGGTGCCTGCGGCGGGACGCGGTGCGGGCGCCTCTGTACGGGGTGAGGTGAGAGTCACCGGTGACTGCTCACGGTGGTGGGAGCGAGACGGACATCCTGCGGTGTTTCGGGCAGCAGGTGCGGTTGCTGAGGATGAGCCGGGGGCTGACGCGGGCGGAGTTGGGCGCGAGGCTCGGGTACGGCGAGGACATGGTCGCGTCGGTGGAGCTGGGGCGGCGCATCCCCAGACCGGAGTTCATCGAGCGGGCGGACACGGTGCTGGAGGCCGGCGGGTTGCTGGTGGTGATGAAGGAGGAGGTGGCGAGGGCTCGGTATCCGGCGTTCTTCCGGGATGCGGCCAAGTTGGAGGCGGAGGCGGTTGAGCTGCATGTGTACGCCAACCAGGCGGTGCCGGGGCTGTTGCAGACGGAGCGGTATGCGCGGGCGGTGTTCGGGGTCCTGCGGCCGCCGCTGGATGACGTGGTTGTCGACGAGCGGGTCGCCGCGAGGCTGGCACGGCAGGAGATCTTTCACCGCAAGCCATCGCCATTGATGAGCTTCGTCATCGATGAGTCTGTGTTGCGCCGCCCCCTTGGCGGACGTGACGTGCTGCGTGGACAGTTGGAGCAGATCGCGCTCGTTGGCCACATGAGGCACGTCGAAGTACAGGTCATGCCGCTGGACCGTGAGGAGAACGCTGGGATGGCCGGTCCGTTCACCTTGATCGAGACGAGGGAAGAGCGCAGGATCGCGTACGTGGAGGTGCAGAACGTCAGCCGGGTGCACAGCGATCGCGAGCCGGTACGGGCCTTGGAGGCCAAGTACGGGACGCTGCGGGCACAGGCGCTGACGCCTCGCGACTCACTCGCGTACGTCGAGAAGTTGTTGGGAGAACTGTGAGCACTGACAAGGCAATGCCGGGAGCGGTTGCCCCCCTGCGCTGGTTCAAGAGCAGCTACAGCAGTGAGGAAGGCGGAGAGTGCGTCGAAGTTGCCGTCGATGCCGCCGCCGTGTATGTGCGGGACTTGAAGCAGGCGATGGAAGGTGGGCCTGTGCTGAGGGTCGGTCCGGCGGCGTGGTCGGCGCTGCTTGGGACAATCACCGCCGCATCGCGGGCGTCAGTCTTGGCCTCGCCGGGGTAGAGGTCGGCGATCCGCCGCATGGCCAGGCCGGGCAGGTAGGCGACCTGGCAGCCCGTGTCACGGGCGACGGTCAGTGGGAGGGCGCCGATGGAAGCGGGTTGGTCCAGGACCACCAGGACGGTGCCGAGCTTGGCGCGGAGCTTGTCGAAGACGGCTCTCAGCTGGGGCTCACCGTTCGGCAGCGGCTTGTCGAAGACCTTCTTCCCGGCCGGGGTGAGGCCGTGGCCGTGGTGCGTGCTCTTGCCGACGTCCAGACCGAGGAAGACGCCCACCCCGTCGATGTCGATCACCGTGCCCCCACATGCGTCGATGCCGTGCCGGCCTCGCGGTCGGGGCCGTTCGCGCGCATCCACGTTATGCAGACCTGCCGCCCGCTTACGGCCGGGCATTGCGCCCGGCCGGGCGGTGGTCGGACCTCTGATCAGAGTCTCCGACGGCACCCCTCGGGCCCGGTGACACCACCCCCCAGGTCATCCCATCGACAGGGGGCAACAGTCATGCCAGGCCCGGAGGCCAGCGGCCCTCTTGCAGGACCGCGAAGAAGATAACGGGGCTCCTGCACCGAGCCCCAATCCTGCACAACACGGGGGTACGGCGAAATGGCCACGCGAGACAGCATGGCGAACGACGGAACGTCCAGGAGGCCCGGGTCGCCTTCGCGTCGGCGAGTGCTGCGGCTGGCGGGCGGTGGGCTCGCGCTGGACGCGAAGACCGGTGACGTGCGCTGGACGTTCAACGACGGAACCGGCGACTTCCACGCCTGGCTGGTGGGTGGCCACCGACGGCAAGCGTGTCTTCGCGCTGCACGGCGAGAAGTTGCACGCGCTGCCGGTGTGACGCACGCCGGGGGCAGCCGGCGGATCGGTGGTGCGGGGTGACGCACGACGGCGTCACCGTCGGCTACCGGTCCGCCGACCGTACGGTGCGGGCCCACTTCTCGGCGTCCTGCCCTACCCGACGGGAGCGCCCCGGCCTTGATCGGAGCTGATGGGACGTCCTGATTTCCTCATAGTGTGCACACTGCGCACTATGTGACGCTAAGTTGCCCATGCGTAGACATCGGCGACGACGAAAGGACTACTGCCATGGCTCGAATCGACCTTGCCCATTTGGCCCTCGCCGCATCCCAGAACATCGTCACGGCCGACGCGGTCCGTCGTGACCCGGCCGTCGTCAAGGCGGCCAAGCAGTTCGCGGAGGACGGTGCCCAGGCATTGCGCTCCGGTGGTGTGCTGATCAGTGAGGCCAGAGCCTCCTGGCGTCGCCACAGCCTGTCGGTCAAGGAGGCCGGAACCGGTGAGTGACTTCAGCGCCGAGGCGATGGGTCTCGTGGTCCGTGAGCATCGCCAGGCTCAGAACCCCCCGATGACCCAGGAGGAGTTGGCCGAGCGGGCCGAGTACGGGAAGGGCGGCGCGGTCTCGATCTCCCGGATCGAGCGCGGACTTGTCAGCCCGGGGGAGCACCGTCTGGCCGCCATCGCGCTCGCGCTCCAACTGACACCCGAGCAACTCAAGGACGAGGCGGAGGACCGGACCAGGGTGCTCGCTCGTCAACGGGACCGGCGGCCGGTGAAGTTCCGTGACCAGGTCGCGGAGACGAAGAGACGTCACGCCGAGCTCACCGAGAAGGTGGCCCAGCGGTCGAAGATCGCCCAGGAACACGGGGAAACCTTCAACCGTGTGCACGACGCCGTGCGCGACAAGTTCTTCCTGAGGTTCGTGGAACTGGCCGAGAGCATCGGCGGAGCTCCCAGGCCGGAACAACCCAGTGAGGAGGAGATCGAGGGTACGGGCGACATGCCTACGGCGATCCGTGTCGAGGCCATGTCCGCCGGGATCGCCAACGCGATCCACGGCACCGCCGGTGGCGCCGCTGGAAGCCTGGTGGGGGCGGCAGCCGGCGGCGCCGCGGCCTACGGTGCCTTCACCGCCGCCGCGTTGTTCGGCACCGCGTCCACCGGAACGGCGATCTCCGCGTTGTCCGGGGTCGCCGCGACCAACGCGACGCTGGCCCTCCTGGGAGGAGGCACGCTGGCTGCGGGAGGTGCGGGCATGGCGGGAGGAGTTCTCCTGCTCACGGGCATGGTTGCCGCCCCGGCCGCAGCGCTGGGGGCCGCCGGCTTCTACGTCGTGAAGCAGCGCCGGACCAAAAAGGAGGAGGAACGTCTGCGAACCGAGGTCCAGGCCGCGGAGGCGGCTCTGAATCAGTCACAGCAGGGCTTCGACATCATGGTCGACGTACTGGAGCGCTCCACGGCCACGATGGAGTACGTCGAAGTCCACGGCACCCACGCCCTGGAGAAGTGGAGGGCAAACCTGCCCCCGGAGCCCCGGGACTGGGCAACCCTCGGTCACGAGGCCCGGCAGCGGTATCAGGAGTTCCTCACCGTGGCCGGGTGCTTCCTCGCCGTGAACATCATCAACGTCCCGGTTCTCCTCACGGCAGAGCCCGAGGCGCTGCGCGACATGGGCAAGGCCATCGACGAGACGCTGCGGTACGCGGACACGACGGTCAAGTCGATCGTCTGACCCCCCGAATCCGCTACCCCTGACCAACGGCACGGGGTCCCTGGAGCGGCGATGAAACGCGCGGGTGCGGGTGTACAGGCGGGGGCTGTACGGGGGAGGCGGCGCGCACCACAGTGCGGGTGGGGGAGGTGAAGTCACGTCGAAGACGCGCCGGCCTCGTGAGCCGTAGATCCGGGCGGTGTCAGGCGAGCCAGCGCAATCGTCCGTCGCCGGCCATCTGACACGTCAGTCGGATCCCACCGGACGAGGTCACCTGAGCACCGTCCAGGTTGCACTTCCGATGCCCGCACCGGCGGCGACAACAGCGGCCCCTATGGTGCGACCCACCCAGAGGCGGTCACTTCACCGGCACCAATTGCAGGTCGATTCTCCCCTTGCCGTCACCTACGACATCGACGGTCACCTGCAGACGCATCTCGCCCCACGCGGCAAGTCCTCCCGCTTCCAGCAGCATGACACCCTCCGGCATTTCCACCTCATCACGCACGTGCGAGGGAATCGCGCTGTCGGTCACATGCATCCACAGGCTGAGGACTCCACCCGCCCCGGACAGAGTGTCTGACAGATCTGGCATCTCCGCGATGTGATCGCGCGCAGCCCTGTCGACACGCTCCGGGTCCGCCATGCCGGAGCGCCCCATGTCATAGGACTTGCTGTAGCTGACCACGCCGAAAAGCTCTCCGGCAGACGCGGACTCCGGTAGCTGCACCATGAAAACCCCACGCGAGCCATCCGATCGGTGCGACATCACCGTGAACCCGTCCCGGACCAGCAGGGCACACAGGTACTGGCCGAACAAGCCCTCGTCCAGTTCCGCCGCGACAACCTGCCGCGCCCCCAGTGCAAGGTGCCACGGCGAGTCGTCCGGCAGGGTCTTGAACCCGAATCCGGTGATGCGACCGATGGCCTTCGTCCCGGGCGACGGTACCGACTTGTACTCGGTGATCAGCGACAGCCCTTCGCGGCACCACCGGTCGAGCACGTCCAGATCTACGAGGAACACGTGCTTCTGCAGGGCGATTTGGGCACGAATTGTGCTATCGAGCGGGAGGGTGGTGACCATGAGCCGGTTCGTATACACGGAAAGGTCTACCGTCGTGTAGTCCGTCTCCCCAGTGAAACGGAGGCGGGTTGAATCGACTTCGATCTTGAAGCGGGGCATGGGTGCCCCGGGAGCGAGCCACCCCCCGGCCATGGCAATGACCACATCGTTATGAGTGTGAAGCTTCCTCCACAGGTCTTCGTCGAAGAGTTCGGTGAGCTCTCGCAAGGCCCCCTCCTGTCCGATGGAAGCGCTCAAGCATGTCACCGAGAGTGGCTCGAATTCCTTACCGCTCTTCGATTCGAGGAGTTCGATATCAGGGTGCTCCGCCCAATAGGCGGTCACACCCTGGAAGCCATCGGCCATCATCGTTCGGGAGCGCGAGGGGGTGAATCCGTCACGGATCAGCAGGCAGGCCACCAGTAGGTCCAGCTGTTCCCTGTCCAGGTCTGCCAGGAGCTTGCGCCGCTCGTCGCTCGACAACTCGGGGTCGACGACCGCTGCGATGGTGGCGACCTTGACCGCCACCTCACTCATCACCGCTTCGCCGGCTTCGATACTCCGCTGGATCTTCTTCCGCTTCTTTGCCAGCTTCTTTTGCTTCTTCTTCTCCTTCTTCCGCCTCTCCTCCTCGGCCTGCGCCTCGCGCTCATTCTCGGCTTCCGGGGACTTTGCGCGTTCCAGCAGTTCAGCCGCGTGGCGATTGGCGGGGGTGATCATCCCGTCTGCGGGAGAGTATGTGAAGCAGCCGACATTCAGCCGGTCCGCGGCAACGAGCGCGGCAGCGGTGTACCCGGAATTGGTGAAGAAGAGCATCTCGCCATCGTTCAAGCCGCGCGCCCCGAAAAGTTGCTGTATCAGGTTGGGCGGAATGGCCTTCCCATGGAACTTCACCTGGCCGTATATTCCCGGGCCAGATATGTCCAATCCCCCGTCGGAGCCATCGCGGGTCGGTTCCGCCTGCGGAAAGCCGAGCCACCTGGCCCACGCGAGCGCATTGTGTTCCGCGGCCTGCCAGTCGGGCACCGGGCGGGGGGCCGGAGGCGCGCCGGGACGCATTCCGCTGTCCGATGCCTCTTCTTCTGCCATGGTGCCGGCCTGGTGGAACATGACCACAACGCCCCTCCGTATGTGAAAATTTGGTAATCGGAGTGTAGTCATCGGGTGTGGTAGTGAATTCGTCAGGGGCCCGTACATGCGGACGCGGGCGCTGCGTGCAACGGCAGGGTGCCATGAGCCGTGTCCGGCAAGGGTGAGGAGCCATGGCGGGGATCGCATGCCTCGATGGGCAGGCGGCGAAGGCGAGGGCGAATCGGCGCCTGAAGACGTGCAATTCCTGTGCGCCCCCGGCGGTACCCCGTTGTGGGTCTCCGACGCCGAACCTGGCAGTGTCCCCGACGTCACCGCTGCCCGTATCCACACTCTCCCCGCGCTGCACAAGGCCGCCGCCAACGGTCTGCCCACCCTCGCGGGCAAGGGTTATGCCGGTGCCGGGATCGAGGTCCACGTCGCAGGGCGGCGCGTCAAAAGTCAGTCCGAGCAGGCCCCGCACATGGACGCACGAATCACAAACGGCCTGATCAGAAGCATCCGTGCACTCGGTGAACACGTCGCCGTCGAACTCCATCAACACTGGCGCACCTTGCGCCCACCTGAATGAACCGTTCATACCAACTGCCTCGCGAGCATAAGGGGACTCCGCGAGGAACTCGGCATCACCAACGTCACGTCGGCCCCGAGTTCGCGATGCGGACCGACGCGCACTCGGTCGGAGGCAGGCCGGCCCGCCAGGTCGAACGCTACTTCGTGACACTTCCTGCGGGAACCGGTGCGACGTTCTCGTGAGCAGGTGGGCGGGGGCGAGTCCTGGCATGAGGCCGTGTACAGGCGGATGCTGTGCGGGGGAGGGCGGCGCTCGCACCCGGTACGGGGGAAGTGGGGTCAAGTGCCGCGACGGGAACGGTGCGTGTCTTTACAGTGAGCCGTGAGTGACGGTCGAGTGCGGTGCCTGCGACGCGGGCGCGCGCCACTGTGCGGGTGGGTGAGGTGAGGTCACCGGTGACTACGGCTCACGGTGAGAGCGAGACGGGCATCCTGCGGTGCTTCGGGCAGCAGTTGCGGTTGCTGAGGACGAACCGGGGGCTGACGCGGGCGGAGTTGGGTGCGCAACTCGGTTACGGCGAGGACATGGTCGCGTCGGTGGAGCTGGGGCGGCGCATCCCGAGACCGGATGGCTGAACCGGGTGTTGGTCGCGGTCGCGCTGCCACAGCGCCATCTCCACGGCGTCCAGCACGAAGACCGTTTCCTTCACGGTGGCCGCGGACCAGCCGACGATCCGGCGGGAGAAAGTGTCCACGACGAAGGCGACGTAAACGACACCGGCCCAGGTTTTCACGTGGGTGAAGTCCGCGACCCAGCAGCGGTTCGGGGCGCCGGCGACGAAGTCGCGGTCCAGTAGGTCCGGGGCTCGCTCGACCTGCCCGCCGGGCAGCGTGGTGATCACGCGTTTGCCACGGACCGCTCCGGCG
Source organism: Streptomyces sp. NPDC001231 (assembly GCF_042896885.1). Lineage (NCBI taxonomy): Bacteria > Bacillati > Actinomycetota > Actinomycetes > Kitasatosporales > Streptomycetaceae > Streptomyces > Streptomyces sp. NPDC001231. Next base: position 103,125 of record NZ_JBIAXS010000026.1, on the reverse strand, counting down.
ATGCCGAGCTCACGCATCAGGCGTTCGACGGTGCAGCGGGCCACATGGTGGCCCTGCCGGTTCAGCTCACGCCAGACCTTCCTCGCCCCGTAGACACGGTAGTTGGCCTCGAAGACCTTGCTGATCCGCTCCTTCAGTGCAGCGTCCCGCACGGTCCTGGCGGACGGCGTGGCCCGGCGTTTGTGGTGGGCATAGTAGGTGGAGGGGGCGATCTTGCAGTCGTGCTCGGTCAGCACGCGGCAGATCGGCTCGACACCGCCGAAGCGGCCCCGGTGCTCGTCGATGAACGCTACGAGCGCGTGTGTGGCCGGTCGAGCTCGGCCGCGAAGAAACTCGCCGCAGCCTTCAGGATCTCGTTGGCCCGCTTGAGCTCTGCGTTCTCCTTCTTCAACCGCTTCAGCTCGGCCGACTCCTCGGTGGTCACGCCGGGCCGCACGCCAGCGTCGACCTGGTCCTGCCGCACCCACTTCCGCAGCGTCTCGGTCGTACCGATGCCCCGCTGTGGCCGGGGCCGTGAAGGGCACGGTGGGTGGCGGCGTGGCCGGTGGCGCGGGTGCGGGCGACAGCGCGGCCGGGTTGTGCTGCCGCGCGGTGTGGGCGGTGAGCCGGTGGCGCGCCTGGGCGATCTTCAGGCCGTGGGCCTCGACGGCCGAACGGCACCGTTGCACCACCTCGACCAGCGGCGGACGGTCCTGGGCGCGGTGGGCGAGCATGTCCGTCAGCAGCGGCACCAGGTCGGCGGGGGCGTCGGAAAGGTCCGGGGCCGAATCGGGGTCGGTGACCAGGTGGAAGACCATGTAGGGCGTCGCCGCCTGGTGCGGATAGTGGCCGGTCGCGGCGAACAGCAGCACCGTCCCGAGCGCGTAGACGTCCACGGCGGGTGTCAGCGGCTTCTCACCGGCCGCCTGCTCCGGGGCCATGCAGACCGGAGTGCCGACCACCTGGTTGGGGGCGGTGAGGGACACGTGCGACTCGGTGAAGGCGGCCAGGCCGAAGTCGATGATCTTCGGGCCGTTGGGGCCGAGGAGGATGTTCGCCGGTTTGAGGTCGCGGTGCAGCAGGCCCTGCGTGTGCACGGCCGACAGGGCCTCGGCGAGGATCGCACCGAGCGCGGCGGTGAGCACCGCCGGGAGGGGTCCGTGGTCCTTCACGTGCCGGGCCAGGTCCGGTCCGTCGACGTACTCGGTGGCCAGCCACGGCTGCTCCGCTTCCGGGTCGGCCCCCAGGAAGGCCGCGATGCGCGGACCCCGGATGGTCTTGAGTACCTCGATCTCCTGCGCGAACCGCTGCCGGGACTGCGAGTCCACTACCGAGGGCTTGATGACCTTCACTGCGGCCGGCTCGCCGCCCAGTGACTCCCCGAGGAAGACCTGACCCATGCCTCCCTGGCCGATCCGGCCCAGGAGTTCGAAGTCGCCCAACGCAACGGGGTCCTCGGGACTCAGCGGAGTGGTCGGCACGTGCTTCCTCGGGTTCCATCTGGCGGGTCGGCTGATCAGCGGCATTGTGTGCCAGTCGTCACCGTAATGGATGCAGGTGGCAGTGAGGTCACGAATGGGCGGATGGCCTGCCGCCGGGTGTCAGCGTGCGCCGCGTCTCGTGTGCGACGCGGGGCACACATGAGGGGAGGCGCTGTGGGCCGGCGGCGCCGGGTTGCTCGGTGTTTTCGTCACCGGGTGGACACGGGAACGGCCCGGATCACATCCCCGTGATCCGGGCCCGGCCCTCCAGCGTCGCGGAACGTCACGCTGCCCGCGCGGCCTCCAGCATCGCCTCGACCTGTTCCGTGACGGGGGACGCGACGGACTCCTTGAGGCGGGCCTCCTCTATGACGCCGGCCTCGGCGGCAGCCGACCGCTCCCGCGACGTCCGCCACAGCCACAGCACGTCCCGGCCGAACGACCACACCAGCAGTCCGAGTGCCAGCAGCACCACACCGGCGGTGGCCGGCAGGGGCAGCAGGTCCGCGCCGGCGAGCAGCAGGCAGACGCCCTGGAGCGCGGCGACCGTCTTGCGGGCGGTGCTCGGCGGCAGGGGCGCGTTCAGCCAGGGCAGTACGCGGGCGGCGGCGACGAAGACGTACCGCATACCGCCGATCAGCAGCACCCACGGGCCGAGCATCGTCGAGACGTACACGCTGAGCACCAGGATCAGGAACGCGTCCACCTCCATGTCGAAGCGGGCGCCGAGCGCCGTGGAGGTGCCCGTACGGCGGGCCACTTTGCCGTCGACGCCGTCCAGGATCAGGGCCACCGCCGTCAGCGCGACCAGCAGCGACACCGGCGGCGCGCTCTCGAAGGAGTCCGCCACCAGCGCCGTCACCCCACCGACGAGAACGGCCCGGCCCAGGGTCACCCGGTTGGCCGGGCCGAAGGAACGGAGCCGCGACCGGTGCAGCGCCCGGGAGAGCACCGCCCAGGTGGCGACCGCGAAGACCAGACCGGTCACCCAGCCCGCGGGACCCATGCCGATCGCCGGGCCGAGCAGGGCCAGCAACAGGATCTGCGCGCCCGCTCCCACCGCGGTCTCCTGCTGGACCAGCCGTGCGTCGTACGTGTTGTTCAGGGCCACCGAACATCCTCCGGCCGAGTGACAGAGTCGATCAACGCCGCGTACGTTGTGCGCGGCCTGTGCACTTCTCGGTACGTGAACAACTTCGCGATCGTTCAGGAGGATTCTCGATGAACCGCTCCGCCCGCGCCTTCTGGCTGACCTCGCCGGGCCATGGCGAGATACGCCGGACGGACCTTCCGGAACCCGGGCCGGGCGAGGTGGTCGTCCGCGCGCTGTACTCCGGGGTCAGCCGCGGGACGGAGACGCTCGTGTTCCGCGGCCAGGTGCCCGAGAGCCAGTACGAGGTCATGCGGGCGCCGTTCCAGGAGGGGGACTTCCCTGGCCCGGTGAAGTACGGCTACCTCAGTGTGGGGGTGGTGGAGGAGGGCCCGCGGGAGCTGACCGGGCGTACGGTCTTCTGCCTCCATCCGCACCAGAGCCGCTACGTCGTCCCGGCGAGCGCGGTGACCTGCGTGCCGGAGAACGTGCCGGCCGGGCGGGCGGTGCTCGCGGGCACCGTCGAGACCGCCGTGAACGCGCTGTGGGACGCCGCGCCCCTGGTCGGCGACCGTATCGCCGTCGTCGGCGGCGGCATGGTCGGCTGCTCGGTGGCCGCCCTCCTTGCCCGGTTCCCCGGCGTGCGCGTCCAACTGGTGGACGCGGACCCGGCCCGCGCCGAGGTCGCCGAGGCGCTCGGCGTGGGCTTCGCGCTGCCCGGGGACGCGCTCGGCGAGTGCGACCTCGTCGTGCACGCCAGCGCCACCGAGCAGGGCCTCGCCCGCGCGCTGGAACTGCTCACCCCCGAGGGCACCGTCCTCGAACTGAGCTGGTACGGCGACCGGCGCGTCGCCCTCCCGCTCGGCGAGGCCTTCCACTCCCGCCGGCTGGTCATCCGCGGCAGCCAGGTCGGCACCGTCTCCCCGGCCCGCCGCTCCAGCCGCACGTACGCCGACCGGCTGGCCCTCGCGCTCGACCTGCTCGCCGACCCGGCCCTGGACGCCCTCGTCACCGGGGAGAGCGCGTTCGAGGAACTGCCGGAGGTGATGCCGAGGCTCGCCTCCGGGGAGATTCCGGCGCTGTGCCACCGGGTCAGGTACGACGACCGATCATGACGGATCGTCCGATCCGGGACGACAAGAGCGCCTGACCTTGAGAAAAGAGTGAGAGGGCACTGAACAACGGGAAGCGAGGAGCCGTACTACACGGCATCCCCCGGCAGTCACCGGCCGGGGGACCAGACGCGCCGCACCTGGAGGGTCGTCCGTTGTTCAGCATCACCGTCCGCGATCACATCATGATCGCCCACAGCTTCCACGGCGAGGTCTTCGGACCCGCGCAGCGTCTGCACGGCGCCACGTTCCTCGTGGACGCCACCTTCCGGCGCGAGCAGCTGGACGACGACAACATCGTCGTCGACATCGGACTGGCCACGCAGGAACTGGGCGCCGTGGTGGGCGAGCTGAACTACCGCAACCTCGACCACGAGCCCGACTTCGCCGGCATCAACACCTCCACGGAGTTCCTGGCCAAGGTCATCGCCGACCGGCTCGCCGAACGGATCCACAAGGGCGCCCTGGGCGAGGGCGCCAAGGGCCTGGCCGGCCTCACCGTCACACTCCACGAGTCGCACGTCGCCTGGGCGAGTTACGAGCGTGCGCTGTGACCGACACGACTGTCCACCGCCCCTCGCCCCTGGCCTACCTGCCCGCGCAGCGCGCCGGCTCGGACAACGTCGGGATCATCCCCATGTCCCTGCGCACCGTGCACTTCGTCCTGCCGGGCGGCGTCGACGACCCGGCCACCCCGAGCGGCGGCAACGCCTACGACCGCCGGGTGAGCCTGGACCTGCCCGGCTTCGGCTGGCAGGTCAGGGCGCATCCCGTGGACGGCGCCTGGCCCCGCCCCGACGCCCGGGCCCGTGACGAACTCGGCCGCGTCCTGCGGGAGTTGCCGGACGGCGCGGTCGTCCTCCTCGACGGGCTGGTCGCCTGCGGGGTGCCCGAGACCGTCGTGCCCGAGGCCGAGCGGCTGCGTCTGGCCGTCCTCGTCCACCTGCCGCTCGGCGACGAGACGGGACTGGACCCGGCCGTGGCCGCGGAACTGGACGCCAGGGAACGCCAGGTGCTGCGCGCGGTGTCCGCCGTCGTCGCCACCAGCGACTGGGCGGTGCGCCGCCTCGTCTCCCACCACGGCCTCGCCCCCGACCGGGTCCACGCCGCCACCCCCGGCGCCGACATCGCCCCCCTCGCCCCCGGCACCGACGGGGTCTCCCGGCTGCTGTGCGTCGCCTCGGTCACCCCGCGCAAGGGGCAGCACCGGCTGGTGGAGGCGCTGGCCGCGGTCACCGACCTGCCGTGGAGCTGCACCTGCGTCGGAGCGCTCACCCAGGACCCCGCCTATGTCGACCGGTTGCGCGGCCTGATCGCGGAGTACGGCCTGCAGGACCGGTTCCACCTGGTCGGACCGCGGGCCGGAGCCGAGCTCGACGCCAGCTACGCCGCCGCCGACCTGATGGTGCTCGCCTCCTACGCGGAGACGTACGGCATGGCGGTCACCGAGGCCCTCGCCCGGGGCATCCCGGTGCTCGCGACCGATGTCGGCGGGGTGGGCGAGGCAGTCGGCCGCGCCCCCGACGGCGGGGTGCCCGGCATCCTCGTACCACCGGAGGACCCCGCGGCCCTCGCCGCCGAGCTGCGCGGCTGGTTCGGCGAGGCCGACGTCCGGCGCCGGCTGAAGTCCGCCGCCCGCGGCCGGCGCGCCGCCCTCGACGGCTGGGCCAACACCGCCCGCAGCCTGGCCGGCGTGCTCGGCGGGCTGCCGAAGGAACCCAGGAGGGCGGCATGACCACGCCGGATACGTCCACGGAGGCCGCCCGGCCCACCGGCGCCATCCCGTCCCGACCGGGCCCGCGGGAGCGGCCCGCCGCGGGCGCGGCGGGGCGGTCGGCCCCCGAGACGGCGCGGCTCGCAGGAAAGGACCCCTCGGCGATGGCGGATACCGGCGCTTTCTCCCCACAGGCGGCTCAGTGCTCCGAGCCCCCGGCGGTGATTCCGGGGGCCGGGCCCGCGCAGCGGCCCGGGGAGCGTGCCACCGTGAGGCTCCGGGAGGGCGCGGCGCAGGAGGAGCCGCCTCGGTACGCGCCCGAGTGGTTGCAGCTCCGGGAGACGGCGGACGCCGCGGCGCGGGCGACGGAGCTGCTCGATCCGCTGCGGATCCGGCTGGTCAACCTGCCGAGCCGGCACGGTGGGCTCGTCGTGCACGACCTGGGGTGCGGTACCGGTTCGATGGGCCGCTGGCTCGCCTCCCGGCTGGACGGCGCCCAGCACTGGGTCCTGCACGACCGTGACCCCTACCTGCTGCACTTCGCGGCCGTGGCCTCCCCGCGCGCAGCCGCCGACGGCAGCCGGGTCACCGTGGAGACGCGGCGCGGCGACGTGGCCCGGCTCACCCCGGACGCCCTGTCCGGCGCGTCCCTGGTCACGGCCTCCGCGCTGCTGGACGTCCTGACCCGCGAGGAGATCGACACCCTCGCCGCGGCCTGCGCCGGGGCGGGCTGCCCGGCGCTGCTGACCCTCTCGGTGGCCGGCCGGGTCGAACTGACCCCGGCCGATCCGCTGGACGCCGAGATCACCGAGGCGTTCAACGCCCATCAGCGGCGCACCGGACTGCTCGGTCCCGACGCGGTCGACGCGGCCTGCGAGGCCTTCGCCGCGCACGGCGCCACCGTACGGCTGCACCCGAGTCCCTGGCGGCTCGGCCCCGATCAGCGCGAACTGACCGCCCAGTGGTTGCGCGGCTGGGTCGGCGCCGCCGTCGAACAGCGTCCCGAGCTGAAGCCGCGCGCGGACCGTTACCTCGCCGACCGCCTGGAGGCCTGCGCGGCGGGGGAGTTGCGGGTCGTCGTGCACCACAACGACCTGCTGGCGCTGTCCCGGCCGACGGATCGTTCCGCATGAGCGCGCAGACGGTGGACGCACCTCTCGTGCGCGACCTGGAGGCGGGGGAGTGCGACGCGCCCGGCGCACCTGACGCGTCCGCCCCCGACGCGTTCGGCCTACCTGGCGGTGCCGGCGTGCCTGGCGGTGCCGGCGTGCCTGGCGGTGCCGGCGCATCTGGCGGTGCCGGCGCACCTGACGGGACCGACGCACCCAGCGCGTCCAACGCGCCCAGCGCTCCCCGTGCCCGCGGCACATCAGGCGGCGCCCTCCGCGGCCGTACCACGCTCGCGGCTGCGCTCTCCCGCCTCAACACCCGTGCCGTGCGGACCCACTTCGGTACCGTCGCCGGAGTCGCCATCCTCGCCGTGCTGTTGTGGCGGCTTGGCACCGGCGTCTTCCTGGACGGGCTGCGGCGGATCGACACTCCGACCCTCCTCGTGGCGCTGGGCATCGGGCTGGTCACCACCGTGTTCAGCGCCTGGCGTTGGCAGTTGGTGGCCCGCGGCCTGCGCATCCGGCTGCCGCTCGGCCCGGCGGTGGCCGACTACTACCGTGCGCTGTTCCTGAACGCGGCGCTGCCCGGCGGCGTCCTGGGCGACGTGCACCGGGCGGTGCGGCACGGGCAGAGCGCCGGCGATCTGGGGCGCGGCGTGCGGGCCGTGGTCCTCGAACGGGTCGCCGGGCAGATCGCGCTCGCCGTCACCGGCGCGGCGGTCCTGTTCACCCTGCCGTCCCCCGTGCGCGACCAGACGCGGCACCTCGCGGCCCTGCTCGCCTTCGCCGCCGCCGGCGCGTTCGCCATCGTCCTCGCCCTGCGCATGAACCGCGCGCCCTCGCGACGGGGGCGCGCCCTGCGCCGCACCCTCGCCGAGGCCCGCGAGGGGCTGCTGTCCCGCCGCAACGGGCCCGGCGTCGCGCTGTCCTCGGCCGTCGTCCTGGCCGGGCACATCGGGATGTTCGTGGTCGCCGCGCGCGTCGCCGGCCTCGCCGCCCCGGTGCTCGTCCTGCTGCCCCTGGCCGTCCTCGCGCTGGTCGCCATGGGACTGCCCCTGAACGTGGGCGGGTTCGGGCCCCGCGAGGGCGTCGCCGCCTGGGCGTTCGGCGCCGCCGGACTCGGCGCGAGCACCGGAGTGGCCGTGGCCGTGGTGTACGGGGTGCTGAGCTTCGTGGCCGGCCTGCCGGGCGCCCTCGTCCTCGTCGCCCGCTGGTACACCGCGATGCGCGCCGGGTCCCGCCCCGCCGAACCGGCCCCGGAACCCGGCCGCGCCTTCGACGGGGACTATCCGCGCCCGCTCCCCGGCAACTCCAACCCCTCGGACGTGAGCAGCGAGAAATACGGGCCGAAGGAATCCGCCAGGCTGTTCAGCAGTCCCTCGCCCTTTTCCGCGGAACCCAGGGAAGGACGGCCGATGACGCCCGATTCGGTATAGGCGGACATTCCGGCGGTGAGCAGATGCCGCCGGTCGTCCGCGACGAAATCGGCGGACTCGTAACCGGCCCGGACCATTTCAGGATGAGCGTGCAGAAGAATGGAGGTCTCGATTTCCCCCGCGTGCATGTCGGTGAGCGGCGAGGTGCGCACCCCGGCCACCTCGAGGGCCGTCTGCCAGTCCTCCGCGGCGGGGAACAGCGCGAGGCGCTCACCGCGCGCGGAGGCCTCCTGAACGACGTTGCCCAGCACGTAGTTGCCGCCGTGACCGTTGACGACCACCAGGGCCTCGACGCCGGAGCGGCGCAGCGAGTCCGCGATGTCCCGCAACACCGCATGAAGGGTCACGGAAGAGATGCTGACGGTTCCCGGCCAGGCGGCGTGCTCGTGCGAGCAGGAGATCGTCACCGGTGGAAGGAGCTGCACCGGGTACGCGTCGGCGATCCGGCGGGCGATGGCACAGGCGACCAGCGTGTCGGTCGCCAACGGGAGGAACGGGCCGTGCTGTTCGAAACTGCCCACCGGCAGGACCGCCACCTGCCGTGAGAGGTCCGCCCCCCGCGTCCGTACGTCTTGCGTGGTGTCCGCCGGCAACAGACCATGTGCCGTCGGCCGCGTTCCCGAACCACTCATTGTTTTCCGGCCTTTCGTCTCTGCTTAGGAATCAGATCATGACAGAAGACCTCGGCGTACTCGGCAAGAAGTCGGCCCGGCGCACGGGCGTGGAGCGCGTCGTGAATGCCCCGCTGCCCACCGTGTACGGGAAATTCCAGGCGGTCGGCTACCTGGACCACGATCGCGGCGACGAACAAGTCGCCTTGGTGCACGGCGACATCGGCACCGACCGGGTCCTGGTCCGGCTGCACTCGGAGTGCCTGACCGGGGACGCCTTCGGCTCCCAGCACTGCGAGTGCGGCGACCAGCTCGCCGCCGCGCTGCGCGCCGTCGTCGCCGAAGGCAGCGGCATCGTCGTCTACTTGCGCGGGCACGAGGGCCGGGGCATCGGGCTGCTCGCCAAGCTGCGGGCGATGGCCCTTCAGGCGGAGGGCCTGGACACGGTCGAGGCCAACCTGGCGCTCGGCCTGCCGGTCGACGCCCGCGATTACGGCGTCGCCGCCGGGATGCTGCACGACCTGGGCGTGCGCTCGGTGCGTCTGATGTCCAACAACCCTCGCAAGCGGGATGCGTTGGTGCGGCACGGCATCCAAGTCGCCGAGCAGGTACCGCTGCTGATCCCGCCGTGCGAGAGCAACATCACCTACCTGCGCACCAAGCGGGAGCGGCTCGACCACCACCTGCCGCACCTGGACGCGGTGGCGCACCTGTCCTGAGCCGGGCGGACCAGGGCCGCACAGGCGGCCGGACCCGGGCCGGACCGCTCCCGGCCGGGCAGTCGGCGAGGAAGCGGGAAACCCGGCGGGCGACCGCCGGGATCCCCCGCCCCGCGCCCTCGCCAGTGGCCCACGCGCGGGAGAGCGACCACTGGGGAATGCGCGGCTCGGCCCCACTGGTTGACCGGGATATGACTCAGGACACGCCGTACGACGCCGTGCAGGACGCCCTGCTGGCGCTGCTCTCCGAAGGCCGCGGTGGGGTGCTGGTCACCCTCAAGCGGGACGGCCGGCCCCAGCTGTCGAACGTCGCCCACGCCTACGACCCGGACGAGCGGGTCATCCGCGTCTCGATCACCGACGACCGCGCCAAGACGCGCAATCTGCGCCGGGACCCGCGGGCCTCCTACCACGTCACCAGCCCGGACCGGTGGGCCTACACGGTCGCCGAGGGCACCGCGGACCTGTCGCCGGTCGCCGCGGACCCGTACGACGAGACCGTAGAGGAACTGGTCCGCCTCTACCGGGACGTCCTCGGCGAGCACCCCGACTGGGACGACTACCGCGCCGCCATGGTCCGCGAGCGCCGCCTGGTGCTGCGCCTGCGGGTGGAACGGGCCTACGGCATTCCCCAGGGCGCCGCCGGCGGGTGAGGCGCGACCTGTTCAGGGGCGGCGCCGGTGCGGGTGCGGCTCTCGATCGCCCGCAGGACCGCCACCATGTCCTGTCCGCCGTGGCCGAGCGACACCGTCTCCTCGAACAGGGCGTGGCACACGTCGAGCAGCGGGGAGGCGGTGCCGGACGCGCGTGCCGCCTCGGCGATCAGCCGGTTGTTCTTCAGCACGTCGAGGACGGCCGCCTGGACGTCGAAGTCCCCGGACAGCAGCTTGGGTGCCTTCGTCCGGGAGACCGGGCTGGCCATCGGGCCCGCGTCCAGGACGTCGAGGAACAGCCGCGGGTCGAGCCCCTGCCGCTCGGCGAAGTGGAACGCCTCGGTGAGCCCGGTCACCAGCGTGATCAGGAAGAGGTTCACCGACAGTTTCGTCAGCAGCGCGCCCGGCGCGGGGCCGCACACGAACGTCTCCCGGCACAGGGGGGCGAGCAGCGGCCGGACGGTCCGCACCGCTCGCTCCTCACCGGCCAGCATCGCCACCAGGTGGCCGTTCTCCGCCGGGACGCGGGAGCCGGAGACGGGCGCCTCGACATAGCTCCCGCCCGCAGCCCGTACGTCGGCCTCCAGGGCGCGCGAGCAGGCGGGCGAGGTGGTGCCCATGTGGACGACCACCCGCCCCGCGACACGCGCGGCGAAGTCCGGCCCGCCCCGGCCGAGGGCCGCGTCGGTGGCGGCGTCGTCCGCCAGCATCAGGAGCACCACGTCCGACCTGGCGAACACCCCTCCGGGGTCCGCCGCCACCTGGGCGCCGGCCGCGCGCAGGGGAGCGGTACGAGAGGTCGTCCGGTTCCACACGGTGAGGGGTGTGCCGGAGCGGGCCAGCCGGAGGGCCATGGGCTGCCCCATGACTCCGAGACCGATGAAGCCGACGTTCACGAGGACCGCCCTGAGGTCGAGACCGTGCTATGACAGCGGTCATAGTAGCGGCGCTCATGACGGCGGTCATAGGGTGGGGCGCGAGATGCGTACGGAGCCGGGAGGCCGACGATGACGGGTACCGAGCGGGGACCGCGCGAGCGGATGGTCTTCAGCGCGGCCCAGCTCATCCGGCGTGACGGCGTGGGCGCGACCGGGATGCGGGAGGTGGCCGCCCACGCGGACGCGCCCCGCGGATCCCTCCAGCACTACTTCCCAGGCGGCAAGGAACAGCTGGTCAACGAGGCGGTGGCATGGGCCGGCCGGTACGCGGGCCGACGCGTCGCCCGCTTCATGGCGGGCCTGGCCGAGCCGACGCCGGGCGGGCTGTTCGCCGCGATGGTCCGGCAGTGGACCGACGAGTACGAGACGGCGGGATCCCTCTCGGGCTGCCCGGTCGCCGCGGCGACCGTGGACTGCGCCTCGGCCCGCGCGTCCACCAGGGAAGCGGCCGCCGCCGCGTTCACGACCTGGCGGGCGCCGGTCGCGGAGGCCCTGACGGACATGGGAGTACCGGCCGAGCGCGCCGAGCCGCTGGCCACGCTGATGATCAGCTCCCTGGAAGGGGCGATCATCATGGCCCGCGCCGAAGGAGGCGTACGGCCCCTGGAAACCGTGGCCCGCGAACTGGGCCCCCTCCTGGACGCGGCCGCACCCCACTGACCACCTCCCGGCGGCCCGCCGCGACCCGGCCCGCACACACGCCGACACAGCACCCCCGATCCCACTCATGCGGCCTGCCGACGCGAGGCACCGCCCATCGGCGCCGTGCTTGCCCGTGCCTCTGCCGGCGCGTCCTCCGAGCGTGCCCGTACGCCCGTCGGGCGGGCCTTGGACGTGCTCGTGCGCCCAGCGGCATGGTCCCCCGAGCGCGCCGGTGTGTTGGGCGGGCACCTTGGACGTGCGCGCGTGCCCGTTGGGTGGGCGCCTCGGACGTGCTCGTGCGCCCGGCGGCGCGGGTACCCCCACCACACCCCTGCGCCCGGCGGCGCGGTGCCCCGAATGCGTCCGTGTGCCTGGCCGTGCAGGGACCCGAGCGGGGGGATGCGTTCCGCGGCGCAGGGCGCCCGGTGCTCCGCGTGCCGACTCGTGCGGCCGGGGCGGAGTACGCCCGGCGGCCCGAGGAGCGTCAGTCCTTCTTCGTCCGCTCCTCCGGCGCCGTCTCCACCGCGTGGCCCCCGAACTGGTTGCGCAGCGCCGCGACCATCTTCATCTGCGGGGAGTCCTCCTGCCGGGAGGTGAACCGCGCGAACAGGGCGGAGGTGATGGCCGGCATCGGCACGGCGTTGTCGATGGCGGCCTCCACCGTCCAGCGGCCCTCGCCGGAGTCCTCCGCGTAGCCGCGCAGCTTCTCCAGGTGCTCGTCGTCGTCCAGGGCGTCGACGGCGAGGTCCAGCAGCCAGGAGCGGATGACGGTGCCCTGTGTCCAGGAGCGGAACACCTCGCGCACGTCGGTGACCGAGTCGACCTTCTCCAGCAGCTCCCAGCCCTCGGCGTAGGCCTGCATCATCGCGTACTCGATGCCGTTGTGGACCATCTTCGCGAAGTGGCCCGCGCCCACCTTGCCCGCGTGGACGAAGCCGTACGGGCCCTGTGGCTTGAGCGCGTCGAAGATCGGCTCCAGCCGCCGGACGTGCTCCTCGTCGCCGCCGACCATCAGCGCGTAGCCGTTCTTCAGGCCCCACACGCCCCCGGAGACGCCCGCGTCGACGAAGCCGATGTCCCGCGCGTGCAGCTGTTTGGCGTGCTTCTCGTCGTCCGTCCACCGGGAGTTGCCGCCGTCGACGACGATGTCGCCGGGTTTGAGCAGGGTCGCCAGCTGGTCGATGACACCCTGGGTGGCGGCACCGGCGGGCACCATCACCCAGACCGTGCGCGGTGCCTCGAGCCGGTCCACGAGATCGACCAGGTTGTCCACGTCGGAGAGGTCCGGATCGCGGTCGTAGCCCACCACGGTGAGGCCGGCGTTGCGGAGGCGTTCCCGCATGTTGCCGCCCATCTTGCCGAGGCCGACGAGACCCAACTGCATCGATGCCATGTCAGCTCACTTCCTGGATGTCGGACATTCAGACGGTCTCCCTGGCGCTCTCGCCGCGCAGGGCGACGGCGTACATCTCGTCGGCGTCGAGGCGGCGCAGCTCCTCGGCGATGAGTTCGGAGAGGGGGCGGACCTTCAGTGCGAGGGTGCGCGGCGGCTGGCCCGGCAGGGTGAGCGTGGCCAGCGGGCCCTCGGGCCGGTCGATGACGACTTCGCCGTTGTCGGTGCCCAGCCGTACGGCCGTGACCACCGGGCCGCCGGAGACCACGCGGTCCGTGCGCACGTCCAGCCGCGCCTCCAGCCAGCGGGCCAGCAGCTCCGCGCTCGGGTTGTCCGCCTCGGCCTCCACGGCCGCCGAGGTCACCCGCATCCGGGCCTGGTCCAGGGCCGCGGCCAGCATCGAGCGCCAGAGCGTGAGCCGGGTCCAGGCGAGGTCGGTGTCGCCGGGGGCGTAGTTGCGCGCGCGGGTCTGCAGGATCTCCAGCGGGCGCTCGAAGGCGTACAAGTCGGTGATCCTGCGCTGTGCCAGCCTGCCCAGCGGATCCTTCGAGGGGTTCTCGGGCGCGTCCACCGGCCACCAGACGACGACCGGCGCGTCCGGCAGCAGCAGCGGCAGCACCACCGAGTCGGCGTGGTCGGACACCTCGCCGTAGGTGCGCAGCACGACCGTCTCGCCCGTGCCGGCCTCGGAGCCGACCCGCACCTCCGCGTCCAGCCGGGAGTGCGTGCGGTCCCGCAGTGTGCGGGCGTGCCGCTTGATGACGAGCAGGGTGCGCGAGGGATGCTCGCGCGAGGCCTCCTCGGCGGCCTTCAGCGAGTCGTAGGCGTTCTCCTCGTCCGTGACGATGACCATCGTCAGGACCATGCCCACGGCGGGTGTGCCGATGGCGCGGCGGCCCCGCACCAGCGCTTTGTTGATGTCTCCCGCGGTGGTGTCGGTCAGGTCGATCTTCATGGCCTGCGCCAGCTCCGTCCGTCTCGTGCGAGCATCTCGTCGGCTTCCGGCGGACCCCACGTGCCCGCCGGGTACTGCGCCGGCCTGCCGTGGTCGTTCCAGTACGCCTCCACCGGGTCGAGGATCTTCCAGGACTCTTCCACTTCCTGGTGGCGGGGGAACAGGTTCGCGTCGCCGAGCAGTACGTCCAGGATGAGGCGTTCGTACGCCTCCGGGCTGGACTCCGTGAAGGACTCGCCGTAGGCGAAGTCCATCGTCACGTCCCGGATCTCCATGGAGGTGCCCGGCACCTTCGAGCCGAACCGGACCGTCATGCCCTCGTCCGGCTGGACGCGGATCACGATCGCGTTCTCGCCCAGCTCCTCGGTGGCGGTGGAGTCGAAGGGGGAGTGCGGGGCCCGCTGGAAGACCACCGCGATCTCGGTGACCCGGCGGCCCAGGCGCTTGCCGGTGCGCAGGTAGAACGGGACACCGGCCCAGCGCCGGTTGTCGATCTTCAGGCGCAGCGCCGCGTAGGTGTCGGTCTTCGACCGCGCGTTGATGCCCTCCTCCTGGAGGTAGCCGACGACCTGCCTGCCGCCCTGCCAGCCCGTCGCGTACTGGGCGCGCACGGTGTGGGTGCCCAGGTCCTCGGGCAGCCGCACCGACTTCAGCACCTTCAGCTTCTCCGTGAGCAGCGCCTCGGCGTCGAAGGCGATGGGTTCCTCCATCGCGGTGAGCGCCATCAGTTGCAGCAGGTGGTTCTGGAGTACGTCGCGGGCGGCGCCGATGCCGTCGTAGTAGCCGGCCCGGCCGCCGATGCCGATGTCCTCGGCCATGGTGATCTGCACATGATCGACGTAGTGGCGGTTCCAGACCGGCTCGTACATCTGGTTGGCGAAACGCAGCGCCAGGATGTTCTGGACGGTCTCCTTGCCCAGGTAGTGGTCGATGCGGAAGACCTGCTCCGGGTCGAACACCTCGTGCACGATCCGGTTCAGCTCCCGGGCGCTGGCCAGGTCGTGACCGAACGGCTTCTCGATGACCGCTCGCCGCCAGGAGCCCGGAGGGCCCTCCGCCAGGCCGTGCTTCTTCAGCTGCTGCACGACCTTGGGGAAGAACTTCGGCGGTACGGAGAGGTAGAAGGCGAAGTTGCCGCCCGTGCCGCGCGAGGAGTCCAGGTCCTCCACCGCCGCCCGCAGGTGCTTGAACGCCGTGTCGTCGTCGAAGGCGCCGGGGACGAACCGCATGCCCTCGGAGAGCTGCTGCCAGACCTCCTCGCGGAACGGCGTACGCGCGTGTTCCCGCACCGCGTCGTGCACCACCTGCGCGAAGTCCTGGTCCTCCCAGTCGCGCCGGGCGAAGCCGACCAGGGAGAAGCCCGGGGGCAGCAGGCCGCGGTTGGCCAGGTCGTACACGGCGGGCATCAGCTTCTTGCGGGACAGGTCTCCGGTGACGCCGAAGATCACGAGTCCGGACGGCCCCGCGATGCGCGGCAGCCGCCGGTCCCGGGGATCACGCAGCGGGTTCACCCAATCGGCGGCCGCCGCCATCGGCACCCGGACCTCGGCACCCGCCGCCGGTGCCTGTTCTTCCTCGGTGCGGGAGGCTGTGGTCCCGGTGGGGGCCTTGCGGTCGGGCGGTGCGGACCGTGCCTCCGGAGCCTGGGCGTGGGTGGTCGCCGGGGCCTGGCCGTCCGTCGGGCCGGGGCCGGGGCCGGGAACGGGGTTCTGGGCCGTGGGCTTCGTGGCCGCGGTCGGCGCCCGGCCGCTGCGGCCGGTGGTCCGGTATCGGCCGCCGGGGAGGCCTGCGCCGCCTCGGTGGGCTTCTTGCTCATTCCGCGTCAACTCCCTTGCTGTCGAGGGACCTGGCCACCGCATCCGGCAGGCCGCCTCGCGGTGTGGCCTCCGGTGTGGTGATCACCGTGCCGGGCGCGACCGGCTCGTCCGTCTACAGGGTGTCCTCGTAATACAGGGTGTCCTCGTACGGCGGATCCTTCACCTCGATCGGCGGAACCGCCAGGGTGCAGGCGCCCGCGCCGGGCAGGTCCCCGGGGTTGCCGCGGTCACGGCTGCCGCGATCATGGCTGCTTCGGTCACAGTGAGCGCCTTCCATGCCGCGTTCGGGTCATGCACGCGACGGGCGACGGGCGACGGGCGACGGGCGACGCCGCCGACACGGCGGCGGCCACGACACGGCAGCGGCCACGACACGGATCACGACACGGCACCGGGGCCCCACGCGCGTGCGTGGAGCCCCGGTGCCCGGGGGAGGCGCGTGCCGGTCAGTGACCGAAGTCGAACCAGTTGACGTTCACGAAGTCCGCCGGCTGGCCGCTGCTGAAGGTGAGGTACACGTCGTGGGTGCCGGTCACCGGGCTGATGTTCGCCGGGACCGTCCTCCAGGACTGCCAGCCTCCCGTGTTGGCCAGCGCGAAGCTGCCGATGGGGGCGTTGCCGCGGCTGTCCAGGCGTACCTCGACCAGTCCGCTGACCCCGCTCGCGGCGCCGCTGGCGACCCGCGCGTAGAACTGCCCGGCCGGGGTGGAGCCGAAGTTCACGCCCTTGTAGAGGGCCCAGTCGCCGTTCGCGACGGAGCCGATGTTCTGGCCGCCGCCGGTGTCGGTGGTCGACTCGGTGACGACGCCGCTCTGGCTGTCGTAGGACTCGGCCTGGATGGGGCTGTAGGCGTCCCGGTTGCCGGACGGGGGAGGTGTGGTACCGCTCCCACCGCCGGAGGACTGGAGCACCTGGACGTAGTCCACCGTCATGGGGTGGCCGGGCTCGGTGCCGCCGTCCGGGCCGCCGCCGAACGCGCCGGGGAAGCCGCCGCCCATCGCCACGTTCAGGATGACGAAGTAACCGTGGTTGGTGGCGTTGGCCCAGGTCGTCGCGTCCACCTGGTTGGCCCGCACGGTGTGGAAGTTGACGTCGTCGAGGTAGAAGCGGATCTCCTCGGGGCTGGTCGACCTGTCCCACTCCATCGCGTAGGTGTGGAAGCCGGCCTGGCAGGTGGCGCCCCTGCACGACGTCGAGCCGCCGATGCCCGTCGTCTCCTTGCACGGCCCGTCCGGGTTGGTGCCGCAGTGCATGGTCGCCCAGTTGGTGTTGAGGCCCTGGACGTTCTCCATGATGTCCAGTTCGCCGACCCCGGGCCAGTTCCAGTAGTTGCCGCGGAAGGGCGCGCCCAGCATCCAGAAGGCGGGCCAGTACCCCTTGGCCGCGGCGCCGGTGACGTTGGGCATCTGGACCCGGGCCTGTACGCGCAGCTTGCCGCCGGACGGGGGCTGGAAGTCGGTGCGCTTGGTCTCGATACGGCCCGAGGTCCAGTTGCCGGAGGCGTCCCGGCGCGGGGTGATGAGCAGGTTGCCGCTGCCGTCCAGGGAGACGTTGCTGGTGCTGGAGGTCATCGTCTCGACCTCGCCGGTACCCCAGTTGGCGGCGCCGCCGGGGTAGGAAGTGCCGGTGTCGTACTGCCAGTTGGAAGTGTTGACGCCGGTACCGGCCGGGCCGTCGAATTCGTCGAGGAAGACCTGTGTCCAGCCCGACGGGGGTGTGGGGGCGGAGGCGTTCGCGGGCAGGCTCCCGGCGGTGGCGGCGGCCGCCGCCAGGCCGAGCGTGCCGAGGACGGCGACGAGCGCGCGCCGCAGGGAACGTCTGCGACGCGTAACGGCGGGTGCGACGGGGGGTTCACTCATGGGGGGTGCCTCTCGGGTACGGAGTGGGGGTGCTGGGATGCCTTGCTCGAACACGTACGGGGAGGTCTTGAGAGCGCTCTCAATCGTGTTTGCGCGGCCAATGTGCCCCCGGGCTCCGCCACCGTCAAGAGTTAAAACGAAGAAAGTCCTTGCACGGAACGGGAGTTCAAGGCTTCACCGCAACAGAAGGGACGTCCGACGTGTCCCTGTCCCGCGTCACCGGCCCCCGGCGCGGGGGCGGACGTGGACGTAGGGTGCAGGCGTGAGGCTGACGATTCTGGGCGGCGGCGGATTCCGCGTGCCGCTGGTGTACGGGGCACTGCTCGCCGACCGTGCCGAGGGCCGGGTCACCGAGGTCGTCCTGCACGACCTGGACGGCGGACGGCTGTCCGCGGTCACCAGGGTGCTGACCGAACAGGCCGCCGGGGCGCAGGACGCACCGCTGGTGCGGGCCACCACCGATCTGGACGAGGCCCTGCGCGGGGCCGACTTCGTGTTCTCCGCCATCCGCGTCGGCGGCCTGGAGGGGCGCGCGGAGGACGAGCGGGTGGCGCTCGCCGAGGGCGTGCTCGGCCAGGAGACGGTGGGTGCGGGCGGCATCGCCTACGGACTGCGCACGGTACCCGTCGCCGTGGGGATCGCCCGGCGGGTGGCCCGGCTGGCACCCGACGCCTGGGTCATCAACTTCACCAATCCGGCCGGACTGGTCACCGAGGCCATGTCCCGCCACCTCGGCGACCGGGTGATCGGCATCTGCGACTCGCCGGTCGGCCTCGGCCGGCGCATCGCCCGTGTGCTGGGCGCGGACCCGGGGCGGGCGTGGATCGACTACGCCGGCCTCAACCACCTCGGCTGGGTGCGCGGACTGCGCGTGGCCGGCCGCGACGAACTCCCGCGCCTGCTCGCCGACCCCGAACTGCTCGGCTCCTTCGAGGAGGGCAGGCTCTTCGGCGCCGAATGGCTCCGGTCGCTGGGCGCGATCCCCAACGAGTACCTGCACTACTACTACTTCCACCGGGAGGCCGTACAGGCCCACCAGGGATCCGGGAAGACCCGCGGCGCCTTCCTGCGCGACCAGCAGGCCCGGTTCTACGAGGAGTTGCGGGATCCGCAGGCCGCCGCCCTCCCGGCCTGGAACCGCACCCGCGCCGAGCGCGAGGCCACCTACATGGCGGAGAACCGCGAGGCGGCGGGGGCGGGGGAGCGGGAGGACGACGACCTCTCCGGCGGTTACGAGAAGGTCGCCCTCGCCCTGATGCGGGCCATCGCCCGCGACGAGCGCACCACGCTGATCCTCAACGTCCGCAACCGGGGCACCCTTCCGGTGCTGGACGACGAGGCCGTGGTCGAGGTGCCCTGCCTGGTCGACGCGAACGGCGCCCACCCGGTCTCGGTCGATCCGCTGCCCGGGCACGCGACCGGGCTGGTCTGCGCGGTGAAGGCGGTCGAGCGCGAGGTGCTCGCCGCGGCGGGGTCGGGCTCCCGTGCGACGGCCGTGAAGGCCTTCGCGTTGCACCCGCTGGTCGACTCCGTGAACGTCGCCCGCCGGCTCGTCGACGGCTACCTCGCCGTCCATCCCGGTCTGGCGTATCTCAGGTAGTCCGCCGGGCCGGTCGGTCGCTCCCCCGTACGGCGACCGACCGCCCCGTCCCCCGTCTTCCCCGTTCCCCCACCCTTGAGAGTCGCTGGTCCGGGTCCTGATACACCCCCGGCGGAAAAAATCCGGAAGAAGTTGCGGACGAAGTCCCGGAAGCGGCCCCGGAAGAAGTCCGGGGAGGGCGTCCCTTCAGGTCCGGGGACCCGGGGGGACGCCAACGGCGTGCGGTGTGCGGCGGGTTGCGGGCTCAGCCGGTGAAGCCCGCCGTGATCGAGGTGAACTGCCAGTTGTTCTGGCTGATGCCGGAGCAGTTCTCCGCCACGCCGCCGCCCGGGCACGGCCGGTCGCGGTTGACCGACCAGAAGGCGAGCCGGGCGATGTGGTGGCCGTTGGCCCAGTCTCGTACCTGGGTCCAGATCGCCGGGGTCGTGTTCTCCTGCTGGTCGGACAGTCCGTTCATGCCGGAGATGCCGATGTGGGAGTAGGCGGTGGCGTCGTCCCAGCCGAAGGTCGACTTCAGCTTGGCCTTCAGGCCCTCGGCCGCGTTCACGGTGTTGCCGTACATGTCCGCGCCGCCGCCGAAGTCGAACGGCATGATGGTGAAGACGTCGATGTCCGCGTTCAGCGCCTTGGCCTGCTCGATGAGCCGGTTGCCGTAGTAGGTCGGGCCGGTCGTCGAGGTGCCGAAGGTCACGATCGTCTTCAGACCGGGGTTGTTGGCCTTGACGGTCTTCAGCGCGGTGAGGATCTTCGCCTGCACGGCCTCGTTCTCGAACTCGTCCGAGTTCTCGACGTCCATGTCGACCGCCTTCAGGCCGTAGGCGTCGATCACCTTCTGGATCGCCCCGGCGAGCGCGCTCGCGGAGGAGCAGTTGGCGCCGAGCTTGCTGCCGCTCCAGCCGCCGAACGAGGGGACGACGTCACCGCCCGCCGAGCGGATCTGGTTGATGGCGGTCTGGTCGACGCCGCCGGTCAGCGGCCGCTGGCCGTCCCAGGACGGGGTGCAGCCGCCCGAGTCGAGCACGAACGCCATCGTGAACCACTTGATGCCGGTCGCGCTCATCACCGAGGTCGGGCTCGGCGGGCTGCCCCAGCCCTCGTACAGGTAGGGAGCCGCCTGCTTGAAGCCGCCACCGCCGCCGCTGCCCGCGTCGGTCGTGACCGTGACGGAGTTGGAGGCGCCGGAGACGTTCCCGGCGGCGTCGCGCGCCTTGACCGTGAAGGTGTAGGAGGTGCTCGGCGACAGGCCGCTCACCGTGGCGGACGTCCCGGAGACGCTCAGCACCTGGCTGGAGCCGCGGTAGACGTCGTACGCCGTGACGCCCACGTTGTCCGTGGCGGCGTTCCACTTCAGCGACACGCTGGAGGACGTCTTGCCGGTGGAGGTCAGGCTCGTCGGCGCGGTCGGAGCCTGGGTGTCACCGCCACCACCGCCGCCGGGGCCGTCCAGGCTGATGTCGTCGGCGTAGTAGGTGCCCTGCGCGTACCAGCCGTGGACGTAGACGGTCGCGCTGGTCTGAGTGGCGCCGGTGGTGAAGGAGACCGCCAGCTGGCCGTACGCCGACGGGGACGACGTCCAGGTCGAGGGGCCGCCGTCGACGCCGAGGTAGACGTAGGAGCCGCGTACCCAGCCGCTCAGCTTGTACGTCGTGTTCGGCTGGACCGGGACGGACTGTCTGCACTGGGCGTTGTCGCTCGACGTCACCGCGCCGGCGAGGGCCTTGGAGCCGCCGTGCACGGGGGAGGAGACCACCGAACCGAGGTTGCCGGTGCAGGTCCAGGGGAGAGGCCGCCCGACTCGAAGCCGGGGTTGTTCAGGATGTTGGCGGCGTGTGCCGTGCCCGGCAGGGCGATGGCTCCGGCGAGCGCCAGGGCCGCGGAGCCGAGCAGGGCGAGGAGCCGACGTCCGGGACGTCTCAGTGTGTCGCGCACGCTATCTCCCTGAAGATATGGGGGTGTTCGGGAGGCACAGAGGTGCACAGAAGTGCAGAGAGGTGCAGGGCGGGCCGTGCAGGAGGTGCGCAACCAAGTTGGTATGGACCAATCCGAGTGTCAAGACATGACGCCGTGATTGGTCCATACCGATCCCGACGGGCCGCTACGCCGGGGCCCCGGTGCGGGCCGCTGTCGCCTGTGCGGGCATCTCGCTCCGTGGCCGGACCATCGCCTCCGGCCGCAGCGGACGCGGCCCCGACACCACGGTGTAGTCCTGTCCGAGGAACGGCGGCGCCACCACCCCCGGATCCTCGCCCAGCGCCAACTGCACGGCGGCCCACGGGGCGTTGACCCCGCACTGCGCGAGCTGGTGCAGTCCGCCCGCCGGACGCGGGTTCACGTCCAGCAGTACCGGGCGGTCGCCGTACATCCGGAACTGGATGTTGGACAGATAGTGCAGCCCGAAGCCCTCCGCGATCCGCCGGGCGGGCTCCAGCCACTGCTCGTGCAGCGTGAAGCCGCGGCGGCGGCCGTTCTTGGTGCGCCCCAGGGCCAGCCGGATCCGGTTGTCCGGCCCGGTCAGGCAGTCGACCGACACCTCCGGCTGCTCCAGCCGGGGCATCACCAGCCAGTCCACCGGACCGTCCGCCTGCTCCAGGGCCCGCAGGACCAGGTCCAGCGGGACGTGCGGGCCGGGGAAGCCGCTCAGCTGCCTCAGCGAGAAGGGCGCGCGTGTGATGACGCGGAAGCCGACGCCGCCCGCACCGGCCGCGGGCTTGAAGCACGCCAGATGCCCGGACTCCTCCAGTTCCGTTACAGCGGCCACGAGTTCGCAGGCCGTGCGGACCCGCCACCACGGCGGCACCGGTACGCCGATCGACCGGGCCGCCTCGTACGCCGTCGCCTTGTCCGCGAAGACGGCCACCGCCTCCGGGGTCGGCGCGAGCAGCGCGGTGCCCGCGGCCGCGAAGTCGGCGCGGTGCGCCACGATCGCGGCCTGGTTCAGCCGCGGCACGAACACGTCGATGCCGCGCCGCGCGCACTGGTCCAGCGCGTATTCGACGTAGGCGGCGGGGGACAGGCCCTCCGGTTCGAGTTCGGCGGTGTCGGCGGCGGCCAGTACGGGCGAGTCGGCGTCGCCGTGCGTGGCATGGATCTCGACGGTCCGGTCGCCGGGATTTCTCCGCAGCTGATCCATGAAGAAGACGTTCTCCGCGTACGTGCGGTTGAGCCAGACGCGTACGCGGGAGACCATGCGGGCCGCCTTTCGGGGGGTCGCGGGCAGGGCGAAGCGGGCCGAGCCCGGCCAGAGGGGAAGGAGGGACACCAAGCCGCCCTGCGAGAAAGGGCGTTGAGGCGGCGGTGTTGGGGTGATCATACGACTTCCGCAGACCGGGTCGTGCCACCCGGAGGCACGGCCCGGCCCGCCGCGGTTCCGCCTCCGCGACCTGCGCGGGCCGCGCTTGTCTCCGTGCCGCCGGATGTGCTCTTGTGGTGCCCATCATGTGGACGACAGGGGGCGAGAGGTGACGGGAAAGGCCGGTGGGGCCGGGCGGCTGCTCGCCATCAGCGACCTGCACATCGGCTACAGCGAGAACCGCGCCCTGGTCGAGCGGTTGGCCCCGGAACGGGACGACGACTGGCTGCTCGTGGCCGGCGACGTCGCGGAGACCGTCGCCGACATCCGCTGGGCACTGAAGACACTGGCGGGCCGGTTCCGCAAGGTGGTCTGGGTCCCCGGCAACCACGAGCTGTGGACCCATCCGCGCGACACCGTCACCCTGCGTGGCGTCGCCCGCTACGAGCACCTGGTCGAGCTGTGCCGCGAACTGGGCGTGACGACGCCCGAGGACCCCTACCCGGTCTGGGACGGGCCGGGCGGCCCGGTGGCCGTGGCACCGCTGTTCCTGCTCTACGACTACTCCTTCCTGCCGGCCGGCTGCGCGACCAAGGACGAGGGACTGGCCTACGCGCACGGCACCGGTGTGGTCTGCTCGGACGAGTTCCTGCTGCACCCGGACCCGTATCCGAGCCGCGAGGCCTGGTGCGCGGCCCGGGTCGCCGAGACCGAACGCAGGCTCGCCGCACTCCCCGGCGACCTGCCGACCGTGCTCGTCAACCACTACCCGCTCCACCGGCACCCGACGGACGTCCTGTGGTACCCGGAGTTCGCCATGTGGTGCGGCACCCGGCGCACGGCCGACTGGCACCGCAGATTCCGCGCGGCCGCCGTGGTCTACGGCCACCTCCACATCCCGCGGACCACCCACCACGAGGGCGTCCGCTTCGAGGAGGTGTCGGTCGGGTACCCCCGAGAGTGGCGCAAGCGCAAGGAGCCTCCGGGCAGGCTGCGCCCCATTCTTCCCCTGGAGGTCGGAACCCGGTGATCGAGGAGTTGCTTCCGGACTCGGTGGTGGCCGTGGAGGCGTACGGCGACGACGAGACCGACCTGGCCCCGCTGCACCCCGAGGAGCAGGCGGTGGTGGCGCGGGCGGTCGGCAAGCGCCGGCGAGAGTTCGCCGGCGTGCGCGCCTGCGCCCGCGTGGCCATGGAGAAGCTCGGCGTGCCGCCGCGGCCCGTGCTGCCCGGTGAGCGGGGCGCCCCGAGCTGGCCGGAGGGGCTGGCGGGCAGCATGACCCACTGCGAGGGCTACCGCGCCGCCGCCCTGGTCCGCGCCACCGACCTGGCCTCCCTCGGCATCGACGCCGAACCGCACGCCCCGCTCCCCGACGGCGTGCTGTCCACCATCGCCCTGCCCGCCGAGGAGCGGCGCCTGGCGCGGTTGGCCGCGCTGCACCCCGGCGTGCACTGGGACCGGCTGCTGTTCAGCGCGAAGGAGTCCGTCTACAAGGCCTGGTTCCCGCTCACCGGCAAGTGGCTGGACTTCGAGGAGGCGGACGTCGAGGTGAGCACCGCCGCGGGCCCGGCGCCGCAGGGCGGCTTCCGCGCCCGGCTCCTCGTGCCGGGCCCCCTGGTCGACGGACGGCGCCTCGGTCAGTTCGAGGGACGCTGGACCGTGGCCCAGGGCCTGGTGGTCACCGCGGTGACGGTCCCGCGCGCCTGAGGGGTCACGGCCTCGGGCACCAGCTGTGCAGAAGCCGGAAGAACGCTTCCTCGTTGCCCGTCAGGCCCGCTCGGGCCAGCGCCTGTTCCGCCTCGGCGAGCACGGAGGGCGGGACCACCGGTGGGCGAGCGCCGCCCGGAGGGCCGTCGAAGGCGGCGCGTACCGTGTGCAGGAGCCTGAGATAGGCCTGGACGGCGATGCGTTCGTGGTCGGTCAGTACGGCGGTGGGCATCGATCGCTCTCCCCGGTTTCGGCGTCACACGGTCGCGCGCCCGGTCGCCCGGACGGCGCACGGCGCCTCCGCACGGCGGTGGCGCGGCCTCCAGCTTGCCGCCCACCACTGACAATGCCCTCGCGCTCCGCGCCGGTTCGCCCACTCAGCTCAGGCGAATCAAACCCCCGGCGTCCCGGACGCCTTGCGGCCTACGGCCGGTTCCTGCCCGAGGCGTCCCCCTCCACCCGCCGCCCCAGGTAACTGAGGGACGCCTCGATCCGCCCGGCCGGATGTCGCGCTGCGCCGGCCCGCGCAGGGACGAACCCGCGAGCCATGTACGGCACTTGCCGGCCGGCGGCAGCCCGACGCTCTCCGCCGCCGCCTCCTTGTCCTCCTCCTCGGTGAGGTCGAACCGGCTGCGCGCGGCGGCATGGCGTACGGCCGCTCGCAGATCGGCGCCGTCGTCGAGCAGGCGCGTGGCGTCCCCGGTGCCGTCCACGTGATGGCCGCGGTGCCCGGCCCGCATGTGCCACGGCTCGTGGCCGAGGATCGCCAACTGGTCGTCGGGGGAGGTGCGTTCCCCGACGAGAACCAGGTCCTGGTCGGTCATGTCGAGCCACAGCCCGCCGGCGGTGCCGGGAGGGAAGGCGGCCGTACGGAAGCGGACGGGCCGCCCGCGGCGCCGGCTCGTCGTCTCGCACAGCGCGGCGTACGGATCGGCGGGCCGGGCCGGGGGCCGCCCGCCGGCCAGTTCGGCGCACAGCCGGCGCGTGCCCCTGCCGGTGCGCACGCCTCTCCCCGGCATCAGGCCTCGGGCCGCTTGACACTCTCCAGAAGCATGTCCAGCCACTCGGCGACCTTGTCGCGGTGCTGGTCGGTGGGCAGCTGCGCGGCCCGCCAGGCGATCCCGCGCACGCCGTGGTCCTGGAGCAGCCGCTCCAACGGGTCGTCGGCGGCCGTGTCCGCCTCCCGCTCAGGGGCGGCGAGCCGCTGGAGGAGTTCCTGCTCGGTGCGCTGGAGGGCCCCCGCGAGCGCCTCGGGATCCTCGGCGGTGAGGAATCCGGCGTGCACCCGGAAGAAGCGCTGGATGGCGTCGCAGTGCTCCATGGTGGGGCGCCGGTCGCCGTTGATGAGGGCACCCGCCTGCTGCCGCGACATGCCCGCCCCGTCGGCGATCTCCTGCTGGGTGTAGCGGCGTCCGTTGGGCTTGAGCCGGGTGCGGCGCAGCAGGTCGAGCCGTTGCAGGAAGCGGGCCTGCACGTCCGGCTCGCCCGCGGACCGGCCGCTCACCAGGGTTCTGACCACGGGCTCCGGCACGCCGCTGGCCGCGGACAGGCGGCCGACGTCGAAGACCTCCGCCTGGGGTACGCCGAGCCGGTCGGCCAGCGCGGTGACGCGTGCGACGACGGCCGGCAGCACGGCCGAGGCCGTGGCGCCCGGATCCTCGATGCCATCCGTCACCGACAGATCTCCTACGTCTCTCACAGGCTTCTCACAAAGGCGGGGTGCCGTGAACTTCCCGGAGAGTAACCGGTCGTTCGAACTCGCATCCAGGTCTCGCCACAACTGTGGCCAATTTCAGCCGTCAATCGGCATGGAATGCCACGATAGTTGACACGCCTCATGGAGGGGAAGCAGGATCAAGGCGCCGCGTGAAGGCCGCAGAGGCAAGAGGGGTGACCTCCCGATGGCACATCAGGCAGGAGGGCAGCGGCCGGCGCCGCGGTCCGTCCCCGTTCGTTCCGAGGCGCAGGCCTACCTCCGGGACTACACCACGTTCCTGGAGGCCGTCCCCTTCCCGTCACTCGTCGTCGACCACGCCTGGGACGTGGTCCTGACCAACAGCGCTTTCACGTCACTCTTCCGTGGTGTCGGCCCGCATCCGACGGCCATGCCGGGCGACAACTTCCTCCGGTTCGTCCTGTTCCACCCGGACGCGGGCACGGTCCTCGGCGAGCTCGAGTCCCGCTGGTGCCTGCCGATGCTGGCGCACTTCGCCGCCACGGTGGAGCGCAGTGGCCACGACCACGGACTTCAGGCCATCCTCCAGGACATCGCCGAGGATCCCATCATGGAGGCCGCCTACCGGCAGGGGCTGCCGCACTGGCTCCGCGCGGTCGGCGAGACCGCGGTCGTGTCCGACGGCTCGGTACGTCCCCTGCTGCACCCCGACCCGCGCTGGGGCGCCACCGAGTGCCGCATCATCGAGGAGACCCCGGCGACCCTCCAGGACCTCGGCTACACCCGCCTCACCCTGGTCCTTCGCGAGGCCCGCCGTCCCGCGCCCGTGCGGCGCAGGACGGGTCGGGGCCGCCGTCCGGCCGGCCACCTGAGCGTGGTCTCGGCCCCGGAGGGCTGACCCGGCACCGTCGGCGTTCAGGTCGCCGACGGCGCCGGGCCGTCCCGGCTGTACGGGGGCGACCGGCGACTGTGAGCCCTGTCCGGTCACTGCCGGCTCCGGTGGCGGCCCGGACCGCGAGCCCCGTGCCGCGAGCGCCGGGTTCGGCGGCGGCCCGGACCGCGAGCCCCGTGCCGCGAGCGTCGGGTTCGGCGGCGGCCCGGACCGCGAGCCCCGTGCCGCGAGCGTCGGGTTCGGCGGCGGCCCGGATGCTCAGGTGACCGGCCGGACGACAGGACCGCCCCGGCCTGCGCCGAACGACGGGGCCACCGCCGCAAAGTCCAGCCGGCGGCGGAAGGTTGGTCTCGGCCCCGGAGGGCTGACCCGGCACCGTCGGCGTTCAGGTCGCCGACGGTGCGGGGCCGTCCCGGCTCTTGGGGGGGCGACCGGCCTCCTGCCCCGGGGGCGTGCGGCGACCTCTGGATCCGGTGGTGACCTCGGGCGGTGCTCCGGCCTTCCGCGGGTTGGACTTGCTTCGGGAGGCCTGCTGTCCCGTGCCCGTGCGGCGCAGGACGGGGCCGGTCCGTCGCCAGGTCGGCCGGCTGGGTGTGGTTTCGGCCTCGGAGGGCTGACCCGGCACCTACGGCGTCGCGTCGGGCCCCCGTCACCGAGGGGGTGTCCGACGATCGCGGGTCTTGTCCCGGTGGAGCCGTGCTGCGCCTGCCGGGTCCTTCCGTGGTCCCGGCGGATTCGGCCGCCCACGGGGGTGGACTCCTGTCCGGGATCCGTCGATGGCGGCGTGGCGGCCGGGGCCCGTGGGTCGGGTTGGCGTGGTGGTGCGCCGCGCCCTGTCCCGGCGGGAGCCGTGCGGCGGCCGCCGGTGGCCGTGGCGGGTCCGGGCAGGCTTCGGTCGGTCCACCGGGGGCGTGCGGCGCACCCCGTTCCAGCGGTGCCGTGTGGCGGCACCGGGGTCTGGCGGCTCCCGGTCACGGCTGCCGCGATCGCCGGGCGCGGGAACCCGGTCGCCGGTCGCCTGGATCCCGTTCCGGCCGCCGCGGATCCCGCTCCGGCCGCCGTGAAGCCCGTCCCCGACGCCGTGGACCCGGCCCGGTCACGGGGTCCTGATCACCAGGATGAGGGGCACGCCCCGGCACGGCACCAGGTGGTTTCCGTCATGGGTTCTGGGGCGGCCCCGTTCCAGAACCGCCGAGAAGTCCGGGCCCCTGGTCAGGGAGCCGGCCAGGTGGGCCGGGTCGGCGGAGGCTGCCACGCGGCCGCGGGCGTTCACCAGGTGGGCGGGTCCGGGTAGTTCGCGCAGCAGGGGCAGTACGGCCGCCTCGAAGTGCCGTAGATACACATCCGCCGCGGCCACGCCCGCGAACCGGCCCGCCACCTGGACCGGCGCGGACAGGGTCAGGCTGTACTCGTCGGAGCACAAGTAGTCGACGTAGGGCCCTGCCACGGCCCGCCGTCCGGTGTCACGGGGCAGGACGAACCAGTCCCAGTGGGTGTAGTCCGAGTACGCCGACTGCCGCGGATCGAGGTCGAGCAGCAGCGGCCGTACGTCCCCCCGCGCGGTGCACTGCCACCACTCCAGCCAGGCCGGCACGTCGGCCAGCAGCCCCGGCGCGGCGACGAAACCGGTCCCCGACACGAGCTCCTCGCGGCCCAGCCGCAGATGCAGCCCCGGCCGCAGCGCGGCGAGGTCGGCGCTCACCGGCGCGCGGCCCTCGGCGACCACCCGCGCCAGCAGATCCGCCGTCTCGGCGCGGATCTCGGCGACCGCGCCGAAGACCGCCTCCAGCGTGCGGCCCACCCGCGCGGCGACACATTCCCCCGCGCACGCCTCGCGGGTCGCGGTCGCCGCCCCGGCACGTACGCGGCTCGTGCTCATGGCGTCCTCCAGGGGGCAGGGCCGGACGCCGCGTCGTCAGAGGCCCAGCCGCACGGCGATGAGTCGCGCCGCCGACTCCTGGACGCACCGCTCCGCCAGCGTACGGGCCGGATCACGGGCCCCATCCTGCACGGCGGAGACGACGGCGCGATGACGATCTGCGACTTCTTCACGATATTCGTCGTCGCCGAGCACCAGGCACAGCAGCGCGCCGACCTCCGTCTGGAGCGCGATCTGCTCGCGGGTGAGCCGCGCGGACTGCGCGGCCGCCGCCAGTTCCACATGGAACCGGCCGTAGACCCGGCTGCGGGCCGCCGCGTCCTCGGCAGCCGCCAACTCCTCGACGGTACGCAGAAGCGGGCCCAGATCGCCGGACTCGGTGCGCTCGGCCGCCAGTCCGGCCGCCGCGCCCGACAGGGCGGCCCAGTGGTCGCTGAGGTCGCGCAGCTCCTCCGTGCTCCAGCCGCGCAGGCGGGTCTTCAGCCGTTCCTCGCCCGGAAGTTCGGGCAGGGAGACGAAGCTGCCGCCGCCGCGCCCCCGCCGGGTGGTGACCAGACCCTGCTGCCGCAGCGCCATCAGCGCCTCCCGCAGGGTCACCGTGGACACGCCGAGCTGCCCGGCCAGTTCGCTCTCGCCGGGCAGCTGCTCCCCCTCGGCGAGCAGACCGAGTTCGATGGCGTCGCCGATCCTGCGCACCACCGTGTCCACCCGCGCCCGGCTGTCCACCGGCGCGAAGACGACTCTGCGGGTGCCGGCTTCGCCCGCGTCCACCGTCCCGCGCGGGCTCCCGGCCCCGTTCTCGACGTGTCGCTGCTTCACGGCCACCACCTTGCCAGTTGACCCAAGTTTTACCCAGAGGCGGTCTTGAGCTTTGAACTATGACTTCATAGGTTTCCGCTCAACGTAGGCGAGCGTCAGAAAGGTTCCGCATGAAGGGAGTTGCCGTCCGGCTGCAGGGCCTGCGCAGGACGTTCGGGGAGACGGCCGCCGTGGCCGGGGTCGACCTGGAGATCCGGGACGGGGAGTTCTTCTCGATGCTCGGCCCCTCCGGCTCGGGCAAGACCACGGTCCTGCGTCTGATCGCCGGCTTCGAGGCCCCGGACGCGGGCCGCGTGGAACTCGCCGGGCAGGAGGTCACCGGCCTCGCCCCCTTCGAACGGGACGTCCACACCGTCTTCCAGGACTACGCCCTCTTCCCGCACATGACCGTCGAGCAGAACGTCGGCTACGCCCTGAAGATCCGCAAGGTGCCGAAGGCCGAACGGCTCGTCCGCGCCCGCAAGGCCCTCGCCGAGGTGCGCCTCGACGGCTACGGCGGACGGCGCCCGGCCGAACTCTCCGGCGGCCAGCGCCAGCGCGTCGCCCTCGCCCGCGCCCTGGTCGGCCGTCCCCGCGTCCTGCTGCTCGACGAACCGCTCGGCGCCCTCGACCTCAAACTGCGCGAGCAGATGCAGGTCGAACTCAAGGCGCTCCAGCGGGAGGTCGGCATCACCTTCGTGTTCGTCACCCACGACCAGGAGGAGGCCCTGACGATGAGCGACCGCATCGCCGTCTTCCACCAGGGCCGAGTCGAACAGGTCGGCACCCCCGCCGAGATCTACGAACGCCCGGCGACCCCGTTCGTCGCGTCCTTCGTCGGCACCTCCAACCTCCTCGAGGGCGAGTCGGCCCGGCGGATCCTCGGCATCCCCGGAACGCACAGCGTCCGGCCGGAGAAGATCCGCGTCCTGAAGGAGTCCGCCGTCGCCGACGAACCCGAGCAGGCGACCGCCACCGGCACCGTCGCCGAGGTCGTCTACCTGGGCGACTCCACCCGCTTCCTGGTCGACCTCGACACCGGCGGCCGTCTCACCGCACTCCAGCAGAACCTGGAGACCTCCGCCGAGGACGTCGCCGCCTACCGCGGCACCCGCGTACGGCTGGCATGGCACCGCCGCCACGCCGTCCAGGTCCCCGACGCCCGCTGAGCACAGCACCCCTCTCACCCATGGAGTACGTCGTGCGCCTGACCCGAACCCTCCAGACGGCCGCCGCCCTCACGCTGCTGCTCGCGGCCACCGCATGCGGCTCCTCCGACTCGGGGAGCGGCACCTCCGCGGCCGGCCTCAACCCTCCCGACCTCAAGGCGCAGTCCGAACTCGGGAAGACCGAGGGCCGGGTCAACGTGATCGCCTGGGCCGGCTACGTCGAGGACGGCTCCAACGACCCCAAGGTCGACTGGGTCAGCGACTTCGAGAAGCGGACCGGCTGCCAGGTCCACTCCAAGGTCGCGGCCAGCTCCGACGAGATGGTCAAGCTGATGAAGACGGGGGAGTACGACACCGTGTCCGCCTCCGGCGACGCCTCCCTGCGCCTGATCGCCTCCGGCGACGCCGCCCCGGTCAACACCGCCCTCGTACCCAACTACAAGGACGTCTTCGGCGACCTGAAGATGCAGGCCTGGAACTCCGTCAAGGGCAGGGCCTACGGCATCCCGCACGGCCGGGGCGCCAACCTGCTGATGTACAACACCGAGAAGGTGCGGCCCGCGCCCACCTCCTGGTCGGCCGTCTTCGACGACGCGGCGAAGTACAAGGGCCACGTCACGGCCTACGACTCGCCCATCTACATCGCCGACGCCGCCTTGTACCTCAAGGCCACCAGGCCCGAGTTGAAGATCAAGGACCCGTACGCACTCGACCAGAAGCAGTTCGACGCCGCCGTCGCCCTGCTGAAGAAGCAGAACGCCGACGTCGGCGAGTACTGGGGCGACTACCTCAAGGAGGTCTCCGCCTTCAAGAGCGGGGACTCCCTGGTCGGCACCACCTGGCAGGTCATCGTGAACCTCGCCGCCTCCGAGGGCGCCAAGGTGAAGGCGTTCGTGCCGAAGGAGGGCGCGACCGGCTGGTCCGACACCTGGATGATCTCCGCCAAGGCCAAGCACCCCAACTGCGCCTACAAGTGGCTGGACTGGATCGTCTCCCCGAAGGCCAACGCCCAGGTGGCCGAGTACTTCGGCGAGGCCCCCGCCAACGCCAAGGCCTGCGAGCAGACCAGCGACAAGGGCTTCTGCGCCACCTACCACGCGGCCGACACCGCCTACTGGAAGCGGGTCGCCTTCTGGAACACGCCGATCCCGCAGTGCCTGGACGGCCGTACGGACGTCACCTGCGTGCCGTACGCCAAGTGGGTGCAGGCCTGGACCGAGATCAAGGGCTGAACCATGACCGTCACCGCCCAGGCCGCCGGACGACAAGGCTCCAGGGCCACCGTCCGGCGGCTGGCCGGGATGCTGCACCGCCGCCCCCGGCTGCGCCTCTCCCTGCTGCTGACCGCCCCGCTGCTGTGGCTGGCCGTGCTGTACCTCGGCTCGCTGACCGTGCTCTTCCTCTCCGCCTTCTGGACGACGAACTCCTTCACCTCCGAGGTCGTCAAGGTCTGGTCGGTGGACAACTTCCGCACCCTGCTGACGACTTCCGTCTTCCACCAGGTGATTCTGCGCAGCGTCGGCGTGGCCCTGGCGGTCACCGCCCTGTGCGCGGTGATCGCCTTCCCGCTCGCCTTCTTTACCGCGCGCGTCGCCCGGCCCCGGTGGCGCCCCCTGCTGGTGGTCGCCATCCTCACGCCGCTGTGGGCGAGTTACCTGGTCAAGGTGTACGCCTGGCGGCTGATCCTGTCCCAGGGCGGGCTCGCGGACTGGATGCTGAAGCCGTTCGGGCTGAGCGGCCCGGGTTTCGGCCTGCCGGCCGCCCTCCTCACCCTGACCTACCTCTGGCTGCCGTACATGATCCTGCCGATCCACACCGCGCTGGAGCAGTTGCCGGCCAATCTGCTCGACGCCTCCGCCGACCTCGGGGCGCGCCCCTGGCGCACCTTCCGGTCGGTGGTGCTGCCGATGGTGCTGCCAGCGATCGCCGCCGGGTCGGTCTTCACCTTCTCGCTCAGCCTCGGCGACTACATCACCGTGCAGATCGTCGGCGGCAAGTCCCAGCTGATCGGCAACCTCGTCTACTCCAACATCGAACTCAACCTGCCCATGGCCGCCGCGCTCGGCACGGTCCCCGTCGTCGTCATCGTGCTCTATCTGCTGGCGATGCGGCGCACCGGCGCCCTCAGCAGCCTCTGACCGTCCTCGGCAGCCTTCCCAGGGGGGTGTACCACGTCATGCAGCTCTCCCGTGGCGCGCGCATCGCGCTGCGCGCCGCCGCAGCCTTCGGCTTCGCGGTGATCTACGTCCCGCTTCTGCTGGTCCTCGTCAACTCCCTCAACCCGGACCGCAGCGCCAGCTGGCCGCCGCCCGGCCTGACGCTGCACTGGTGGTCGGTGGCCTGGGGCAACTCGGGGGCGCGGGACGCCGTCTGGGTCTCGGTGAAGGCGGGTCTGGGCGCGACCGCGATCGCCCTGGTCCTCGGCACGCTCATCGCCTTCGCGGTGGCCCGGCACCGCTTCTTCGGCCGCGACACCCTCTCCTTCGTGGTCGTCCTGCCGATCGCGCTGCCCGGCATCGTCACCGGCATCGCCCTGAACTCCGCCTTCTCCACGGTGCTCCGGCCGCTCGGCGTCGGCCTGGGCCTGTTCACTGTGGTCGTCGGACACGCCACCTTCTGCATCGTCGTCGTCTTCAACAACGTCGTGGCCCGCCTGCGCCGCACCTCCGGCTCCTACGAGGAGGCGGCGATGGACCTCGGTGCGAACACCTTCCGCGCCTTCGCCGACGTCACCTTCCCTCTGGTCCGCTCGGCCCTGTTCGCCGGGGGCCTGCTCGCCTTCGCCCTGTCCTTCGACGAGGTCGTGGTCACCACCTTCACCGCCGGACCCGGCGTCGAGACCCTGCCCATCTGGATCTTCAACAACATGACCAGACCCCAACAGGCCCCCGTGGTGAACGTCGTGGCGGCCGTACTGGTCCTCCTCTCCGTCGTCCCGATCTACATAGCCCAGCGCCTGTCGTCGGACACGGCCACGGAGAGCAGGATCTAGCAGGGCAGCGCCGGCGTTCCTTTACGCAAGCAGTTTGCGTTTCTTGCGCTAGGCTTGCGCACATGACGCGACGACTTGCGGAAGTGGCGAAGAAGGTCGGGGTCAGTGAGGCCACGGTCAGCCGGGTGCTCAACGGGAAGCCCGGAGTGTCCGACGCCACCCGGCAGGCGGTGCTCTCCGCGCTGGACGTGCTCGGGTACGAGCGGCCCACGCAGTTGCGCGGCGAGCGGGCCCGGCTGGTGGGCCTGGTCCTGCCCGAGCTGCAGAACCCGATCTTCCCGGCCTTCGCCGAGGCCATCGGCGGCGCGCTGGCGCAGCTCGGGCTCACCCCGGTGCTGTGCACCCAGACCAAGGGCGGGGTCTCCGAGGCGGACTACGTGGAACTGCTGCTGCAACAGCAGGTCTCCGGCGTCGTGTTCGCCGGCGGGCTGTACGCCCAGGCGGACGCGCCGCACGACCACTACCGGCGGCTCGCGGACCGCAACATCCCCGTGGTGCTGGTCAACGCGGCCATCGAGGACCTCGGGTTCCCCGCGGTGTCCTGCGACGACGCGGTCGCCGTGGAGCAGGCCTGGCGCCATCTCGCCTCCCTCGGGCACGAGCGGATCGGCCTGGTGCTCGGGCCGGGCGACCATATGCCGTCGGCGCGGAAGCTGGCGGCGGCCCGCGCTCTCGCGGGCGAGCTGCCCGAGGAGTACGTGGCCCGGGCGATCTTCTCCATCGAGGGCGGCCACGCGGCCGGGGCCAAGCTGATCGACCGCGGGGTCACCGGCATCATCTGCGCCAGCGACCCGCTCGCACTGGGCGTCGTAAGGGCCGCCCGGCGCAAAGGACTCGACGTGCCCGCCCAGATCTCCGTCGTGGGCTACGACGACTCCGCGCTGATGAACTGCACGGAACCGCCGCTCACCACCGTGCGCCAGCCCATCGAGTCGATGGGCAAGGCGGCGGTCGAGCTGCTCAACGCGCAGATCGGCGGCACCTCCGTACCGGCCGACGAGCTGCTGTTCGAGCCGGAACTGGTGGTCCGCGGCTCCACCGCGCAAGCACCGCGTGCCTGAGATCCAATAGATCCTCTCCACTGTCGAATAATTACAGATTCCGCGCGACATCTTGCGAAGCGGTGTCGCCGGTGCTTGAGTGTGCGGCGCCCACAGCTCCTGTCCAGAGGGGTCCACCGATGTCAAGCACCGGCTTCCGCCGCACCTTCGTGGCGATCGGCGTCTGTTCCTCCCTTGCCCTCGTCGCCACGGCCTGCGGGTCGTCGGACGACGAGTCGTCCGGCGGCAAGACCCGCATCACCGTCAACTGCGAGCCGCCCAAGAGCGCCAAGGTCGACCGGAAGTTCTTCGAGGAGGACATCGCCTCCTTCGAGAAGCGGAACCCGGACATCGACGTCGTCGCGCACGACGCCTTCCCCTGCCAGGACCCGAAGACGTTCGACGCCAAGCTGGCCGGCGGCCAGATGGAGGACGTCTTCTACACCTACTTCACCGACGCCAAGCACGTCGTGGACATCAACCAGGCCGCCGACCTCACCCCGTACGTCAAGGAGTTGAAGAGCTACGACACCATCCAGCAGCAGCTGCGCGACATCTACACCGTCGACGGGAAGATCTACGGCATCCCGCGCACCGGCTACTCGATGGGCCTGATCTACAACCGCAAGCTCTTCGAGAAGGCGGGACTCGACCCCGACAAGCCGCCGGCCACGTGGGAGGAGGTCCGCGCCGCCGCCAAGAAGATCGCCGCGCTCGGCGGCGGCACCGTCGGCTACGCCGACTACAGCGCCCAGAACCAGGGCGGCTGGCACTTCACCGCCGAGCTGTACTCGCAGGGCGGCGACGTCGTCGACGCCGACGGCAAGAAGGCCACCGTCGACACCCCCGAGGGCCACGCCGTGCTCCAGAACCTGCACGACATGCGCTGGACCGACGACTCGATGGGCAGCAAGCAGCTCCTCATCATCAACGACGTGCAGCAGATGATGGGTTCGGGCAAGCTCGGCATGTACCTCTCCGCCCCCGACAACATCCCGATCCTGGTCAAGGAGAAGGGCGGCAACTACAAGGACCTGGCCCTCGCCCCGATGCCCGGCGGCAAGGGCACGCTCATCGGCGGCGACGGCTACATGTTCAACAAGAAGGCGACGCCCGAGCAGATCCGCGCCGGCCTCAAGTGGCTCGACCACATGTTCCTCACCCCGGGCGCCGGCTTCCTCGGTGACTACGCCCGCGCCAAGCAGAACGACGGCCCGGTCGGTCTGCCCGAACCGCGCCTGTTCACCGGCGCCGCCGACGCCAAGGACCAGGAGGTCAAGAAGGCCAACGCGAACGTCCCGGTGGAGAACTACCAGGCCTTCCTCGACGGCAACAAGAACCTCCAGCTGAAGATCGAGCCGCCGAACGCCCAGCAGATCTACTCCGTCCTCGACGGCGTCGTCTCCGCCGTCCTCACCAAGAAGGACGCCAACATCGACCAGCTCCTCAAGGACGCCTCCGGCAAGATCGACAACATCCTGGCCCGGAGCTGACGGCGATGACGAAGACGGCAGCGCGGCGATCCGCCCCGGCGGTCGCCGTACGCCCCCTCCCGGCGCCGCCCCCGGCAGGGGACCGGAGGCGGCGGCGACTGCGCGACCAGCTCCACGCCTACGGATTCCTCCTCGGCGGCCTCGTCTGCTTCGCCCTGTTCTCCTGGTACCCGGCGATCCGCGCGGTCGTGATCGCCTTCCAGAAGTACACGCCGGGCTCCGAGCCCGAGTGGGTCGGCACCGCGAACTTCACCCGTGTCCTGCACGACCCGGAGTTCGCGGCGGCCTGGCGCAACACGCTCACCTTCACGCTGCTGGCCCTGCTCATCGGCTTCGCCGTCCCGTTCGTCCTCGCCCTGGTCCTCAACGAACTCCGCCATGCCAAGGCCTTCTTCCGGGTCGTGGTCTATCTGCCGGTGATGATCCCGCCGGTGGTGAGCGCCCTGCTGTGGAAGTGGTTCTACGACCCCGGCGCCGGCCTCGCCAACGAGGCGCTGCGCTTCCTGCACCTGCCCACCTCGAACTGGACCAACGGCGCCGACACCGCCCTGGTCTCCCTGGTGATCGTGGCGACCTGGGCCAACATG
The DNA here is from genome assembly GCF_042896885.1 of Streptomyces sp. NPDC001231. Lineage (NCBI taxonomy): Bacteria > Bacillati > Actinomycetota > Actinomycetes > Kitasatosporales > Streptomycetaceae > Streptomyces > Streptomyces sp. NPDC001231. Next base: position 66,496 of record NZ_JBIAXS010000026.1, on the reverse strand, counting down.
GGCGGCGCCGTCCTGATCTACCTGGCCGCGCTCCAGTCCATCCCCGGCGAGCTGTACGAGGCCGCCGAACTCGACGGCGCGAACCTCCTCCAGCGCGTCCGGCACGTGACGATCCCGCAGACCAGGTTCGTCATCCTGATGCTGATGCTCCTTCAGATCATCTCCACCATGCAGGTGTTCACGGAGCCGTTCGTCATCACGGGCGGCGGCCCGGAGAACGCCACGGTCACCGTCCTCTACCTCATCTACAAGTACGCCTTCCTCTACAACGACTTCGGCGGGGCCTGCGCGCTCAGCGTGATGCTCCTGGTCCTGCTCGGCGCGTTCTCCGCCGTCTATCTGCGGCTCACCCGCTCCGAGGGGGACGCATGAGCACCCGGACCCTGATCTCCCCGGCCGTCCTGGCCCGCCCGCGTGGCAAGGCCGTCTACTGGACCGTGTTCACCGGTGTCGTCGTGCTCTTCGCGCTGGCCTTCCTCTTCCCGGTGTACTGGATGGCGACCGGCGCGATGAAGTCGCCGGACGAGGTCGCGCAGACCCCGCCCACCCTGCTGCCGAAGCGCTGGCACCTCGACGGCTTCACCGACGCCTGGGACCTGATGCAGCTCCCGCAGCACCTGTGGAACACGGTGGTGCAGGCCGCCGGCGCCTGGGCGTTCCAGCTGGTGTTCTGCACCGCCGCCGCCTACGCCCTGTCCAAGCTGAGACCCGCCTTCGGCAAGGTGGTCCTCGGCGGCATCCTGGCCACCCTCATGGTCCCGGCCCAGGCCCTGGTCGTACCGAAGTACCTGACGGTCGCCGATCTGCCGCTGATCCACACGAGCCTGCTCAACGACCCTCTCGCGATCTGGCTGCCCGCCGTCGCCAACGCCTTCAACCTCTACCTCCTCAAACGGTTCTTCGACCAGCTCCCGCGGGACGTGCTGGAGGCCGCCGAGATCGACGGCGCCGGACGGCTGCGCATCCTGTGGTCGGTGGTGCTGCCCATGTCCCGGCCGGTCCTCGGCGTGGTCTCGATCTTCGCCCTGGTCGCCGTGTGGCAGGACTTCCTGTGGCCGCTGATGGTCTTCTCCGACACCGGCAAGCAGCCGATCAGCGTGGCCCTCGTCCAGCTGTCGCAGAACATCCAACTGACCGTGCTGGTCGCCGCGATGGTGATCGCCAGCATTCCGATGGTCGCCCTGTTCCTCGTCTTCCAGCGGCACATCATCGCCGGGATCAGCGCCGGCAGCACCAAGGGCTGACACGGCCCCCTCGACAGAAAGGCACGCACTGTGGGACAGCCCACCCATGCCCGGAAGCAGACCGACTGGTGGCGCTCCGCCGTCATCTACCAGATCTACGTGCGCAGTTTCGCGGACGGCGACGGGGACGGCACCGGTGACCTCGCCGGTGTCCGCGCGAAGCTCCCGTACCTCGCCGAACTCGGCGTCGACGCCCTGTGGTTCAACCCGTGGTACCTGTCGCCGATGAAGGACGGCGGCTACGACGTCGCCGACTACCGGGCCATCGACCCGGCCTTCGGAACCCTCGCCGAGGCGGAGAAGCTGATCTCGGAGGCCCGGGAGCTGGGCATCCGCACCATCGTCGACGTCGTACCGAACCACGTCTCCGACCAGCACCCGTGGTTCCACGCCGCGCTCGCCGCGCCGCCGGGCAGCCCGGAACGCGAGCTTTTCCACTTCCGCCCCGGACGCGGCCGGCACGGTGAACTGCCGCCCAACGACTGGCCGTCCCAGTTCGTCGGCTCCACCGAACCGGTGTGGACCCGGCTGCCCGACGGCGACTGGTACCTGCACCTGTTCACGCCCGAGCAGCCCGACCTCAACTGGGCCCACCCGGCGGTCCGCCAGGAGCACGAGGACATCCTGCGCTTCTGGTTCGAGCGGGGCGTCGCGGGCGTCCGCATCGACTCGGCCGCCCTGCTCGCCAAGGACCCCGCGCTGCCGGACTTCGTCGAGGGCCGCGATCCCCACCCGTTCGTCGACCGCGACGAACTCCACGACGTCTACCGCTCCTGGCGGGCCGTGGCCGACGCCTACGAGGGCGTCTTCGTCGGCGAGGTGTGGCTGCCCGACCCGGAGCGTTTCGCCCGCTACCTGCGCCCCGACGAACTCCACACCGCCTTCAACTTCTCCTTCCTGTCCTGTCCCTGGGACGCCGGACGGCTGCGGGACTCGATCGACACGACCCTCGCCGAGCACGCCCCCGTGGGGGCACCCGCCACCTGGGTGCTGTGCAACCACGACGTCACCCGCACGGTCACCCGCTACGGCCGCGCCGACACCGGCTTCGACTTCGCCGCCAAGGCCTTCGGCACCCCCACCGACCTGTCCCTCGGCACCCGGCGGGCCCGCGCGGCCGCGCTGCTGTCCCTCGCCCTGCCCGGCGCGGTCTACGTGTACCAGGGCGAGGAACTCGGCCTGCCCGAGGCCGACATCCCCCTCGACCGCGTCGAGGACCCGATGCACTTCCGCTCCGGCGGCACCGACCCCGGCCGCGACGGCTGCCGGGTCCCGCTGCCGTGGGTGGCCGACGCGCCCCACGCCGGCTTCGGCTCCCACGAGGAACCGTGGCTGCCGCAGCCCGCCGACTGGCCCGCGTACGCCGTCGACCGGCAGCAGAGCGACCCCTCCTCCATGCTCACCCTCTACCGCGAGGCGATCCGCCTCCGCCCGGCCTTCGGCGACGCCCCCCTGACCTGGCTGCCCGCCCCCGACGGCGTCCTCGCCTTCACCCGCGCCGACGGCACGACCTCTGTCGTCAACCTCGCCGCGACCCCCGCCGAACTCCCCGGGCACACAGAACTCCTGCTGAGCAGCGGCCCGTTGGACGAGACCGGCCGTCTCCCGCAGGACACGGCGGTCTGGCTGCGCGCCTGAGTCCGCGCAGCCCGTCCGCCGCGACGCACCGCGCTATCCCCGTACCCCCCACCACGAAGGGATCAGCACATGCACGCGAACAGCAGGGCCAGATCAGCCCGGCGCCTGCCGGCCATCGGGGCGAGCGTCGCCCTCGCCGCCGGCATGCTCGTCACCCTCGGCGCACCCGCCGCCCACGCCGCGGCGGGCGCCACCCTCCCCTTCACCTCGGTCGAGGCCGAGTCCGCGACCACGAGCGGGACCAAGATCGGGCCCGACTACACCCAGGGCACCCTCGCCTCCGAGGCCTCCGGACGCCAGGCCGTCCGGCTGGCCACCGGGCAGCGCGTGGAGTTCACCGTGCCGCGCGCCGCCAACGCCGTGAACGTCTCCTACAGCGTCCCCGACGGCCAGTCCGGCACGCTCAACGTGTACGTCAACGGCACGAAGCTGAGCAAGACGCTCGCGGTCACCTCGAAGTACTCCTACGTCGACACCGGCTGGATCGCCGGCGCCAGGACGCACCACTTCTACGACAACGCCCGGTTGCTGCTGGGGCAGAACGTCCAGCCCGGCGACAAGGTCGCCGTGGAGGCCGCGAACGTGCAGGTCACCGTGGACGTCGCCGACTTCGAGCAGGTGGCCGCGGCCGCCTCCCAGCCCGCCGGATCGGTCTCCGTCACCTCCAAGGGCGCCGACCCCAGCGGCCAGGGCGACTCCACCCAGGCCTTCCGGGACGCCATCTCCGCAGCGCAGGGCGGCGTGGTGTGGATCCCGCCGGGCGACTACCGGCTCACCTCCTCCCTCGGCGGCGTCCAGAACGTCACCCTCCAGGGCGCGGGCAGCTGGTACTCGGTCGTGCACACCTCCCGCTTCATCGACCAGTCCAGCTCCTCGGGCAACGTGCGCATCAAGGACTTCGCGGTCATCGGCGAGGTCACCGAGCGCGTCGACTCCAGCCCCGACAACTTCGTCAACGGCTCGCTCGGACCGAACTCCTCCGTCTCCGGCATGTGGCTCCAGCACCTGAAGGTCGGCCTGTGGCTGACCGGCAACAACGACAACCTCGTCGTCGAGAACAGCCGCATCCTCGACACCACCGCCGACGGCCTCAACCTCAACGGCACCGCCAAGGGCGTGAAGGTCCGCAACAACTTCCTGCGCAACCAGGGCGACGACTCCCTCGCCATGTGGTCGCTGTACGGGCCGGACACCAACAGCAGCTTCGAGAACAACACCATCTCGCAGCCGAACCTCGCCAACGGCATCGCGATCTACGGCGGCACGGACATCACGGTGAAGGACAACCTGATCTCCGACACCAACGCCCTCGGCAGCGGCATCGCGATCTCCAACCAGAAGTTCCTCGACCCCTTCTCGCCGCTGGCCGGCACCATCACCGTCGACGGCAACACCCTGGTGCGCGCCGGCGCGATGAACCCCAACTGGAACCACCCGATGGGCGCGCTGCGCGTCGACTCCTACGACAGCGCCATCAACGCCACCGTGCGCATCACCAACACCACGATCACCGACAGCCCCTACAGCGCCTTCGAGTTCGTGTCGGGCGGAGGTTACGGGTACCCGGTCAAGGGCGTCACCGTCGACGGCGCGACCGTGAAGAACACCGGCACGGTCGTCGTCCAGGCCGAGGCACAGGGCGCGGCGTCCTTCCGGGGCGTCACCGCCACCGGCGTGGGCGCGGCGGGCATCTACAACTGCCCCTACCCGGCCAACTCGGGCAGCTTCGCGCTGACCGACGGCGGCGGCAACTCCGGCTGGACCTCCACCTGGTCGGACTGCTCGACGTGGCCGCAGCCCGGCCAGGGCAACCCCGACCCCGACCCGGGCCGCAACCTCGCCAAGGGCCGCCCGGCCACCGCCACCGGCTCCCAGGACGTCTACACCCCGGGCAACGCGGTGGACGGGAACGCCAACACCTACTGGGAGTCCACCAACAACGCCTTCCCGCAGTCCTTGACGGTCGACCTGGGCTCCAGCCAGCCCGTACGCCGACTGGTGCTGAAGCTGCCGCCGTCGTCGGCCTGGGGCGCCCGCACCCAGACGATCACCGTGCAGGGCAGCACCGACGGCTCGTCCTACTCCACCGTCGTCGGCTCCCAGGGCTACCGCTTCGACCCGGCCACCGGCAACACGGCCACCGTGTCCCTGCCGAGCAACACCAACCTCCGCTGGCTCCGCCTGACCGTCAGCGCCAACACCGGCTGGCCGGCAGGCCAGTTCAGCGAAGTGGAGGCCTACCTGACCCCGTGACCGCAGGTGTCCCGCGCTTCGCCGCCCGGAGCAGGACCGGGCTCCGCCACGCGCCGAAGCGCGGGACCACCCGCCCGCCCCGGCCTCAGCCCGGCGCGACGAACCCCGACTCGTACGCCGCGATGACCGCCTGGGTGCGGTCGCGGGCGCCGAGTTTGGCCAGCAGGGAACTCACGTGGGACTTGACGGTCTCGGTCCCCACGACGAGGCGGGCGGCGATCTCCGCGTTCGACAGGCCGCGCGCCATGAGGCGCAGCACCTGCCCCTCCCGCTCGGTCAGCGCGGCGCGCTCCATGGCCGTCCGGGCCGCCGCGTTGCCGTGGTCCTCGCCGTACCGCGAGGCCAACTCCCGCAGCGCCGCCGGGAACAGCAGCGAGTCGCCCGCGGCCACCAGCCGTACCGCGTGCACGATCTCCGCCGGCCGCGCCCGCTTGAGCAGGAAGCCGTCGGCGCCCGCGCGCAGCGCCCCGTACACGTACTCGTCGTTCTCGAAGGTCGTCACCACCACGATCTTCGGGGGGTCGGGCACGGTGCGCAGCACGGCCCGGGTGGCCTCGATGCCGTCCATCAGCGGCATCCGTACGTCCATGGCCACGACGTCGGGGCGCAGTCGCCGCACCAGGGGGATCACGGCGGCCCCGTCGGCCGCCTCGCCCACCACCTCGATGTCCGGCTGCGCCTCCAGCACGGCGCGCAGGCCCGCCCGTACCAGCGGTTCGTCGTCGACGAGGAGAACGGTGATCGGCATCCGGCCAGCGTAGATCACCTCAGCGGCAGATCGACGCGCACCAGCCACCAGCCGTCGTCCTGCCCCGCCTTGGCCTCGCCGCCGAGCAGCGCCGCCCGCTCACGGATCCCGCGCAGCCCGCGGCCGCCACCCGCGCCGGCCGCCGAGGTCGCCCCGGTCAGCGGATTGCGCACCTCCAGCCGCAGCCGTGCCTGTTCCACGGCGATGCGTACGCGGACGTGGACGGGCCCCGCGTGCCGGAGCACGTTGGTGAGCGCCTCCTGGAGCATCCGGTAGCCCTCGCGGGAGATCGGTCCGGGCACGTCCTCCAACGGCCCGGTCACCTCGGCGTCGACCCGCGCGCCCGAGGACCGCGCGGATTCCAGCAACCGGTCCGCCTCCCCGAGGGCGGGGCGGGGGCCGGCCGGCCGTCCCGTGTCTCGCAGCATGAGCAGAACCTGTTCCAGGTCCTCCAGCGCGGCCCGGCCGGTCTCCTCGATGGCCTCCAGCGCCCGGTCGGTGAACTCCGGGTCGGCGGCCGCCCGTGCGGCACCCGCCTGGACCACGGCCAGCGTCAGCGCGTGGCCGAGGGAGTCGTGCAACTCCTGAGCGATCCGGTTGCGTTCCAGCAGCCGCTCGGTGCGCTCCTCCAGCTCCGACAGACGCTCCCTGACCGACGGCCCGAGCAGGCGGCGGGCGACCTGGGCCATGAGAGCACCCGCTCCGGCGACCACCGCGAGCAGCACCAGCACGGGCACCGGTACGAGGAGGGCGCACCACCACCCGCGCCCGGGAACCTGAAGGAGCGGGTCGGCGACGCTGGGATCCCCGACGGCCCCCCCGACGAGCGACAGCGAGAGCGTCATCAACTGGCCCGACACCAGCGCGACCGCGAGCCCCGCCTCCATGCGCAGCACCATCCAGGCACCCGTTCTGACCCGGTCGGTCCACGAGGTGGACGGCGCTGCGGAAACCTCCGGATCCTCGTCGCTCCGCACCCGCGCGTGCGGTCCGGGGAACAGCATCAGCCGCGCCTGGAGACCCTCCGCACGGCGCATCGAGGGCACCATGGCCGCGGCCAGGACCAGCGGGACGGGAAGGACCGCGATCAGCGCCCAGTCGCCGGGCGTCGGGCGGACCAGGCCCGGGTAGACCATGGCGCAGACGAACGGCACGATCGCCCCTACCAGCAGGTGGAGCCAACGGGTGTAGGTGACCGCACGCGTCAGCGGCGACAGCAGGCCTGGCATGCCGCCATCCTGGCAGAGCGGGCGGGACCGCCGGCTCCCCCGCACGGGGGAGGCGGTCTACTCCGGCGGGGGAGGCCCGGCCCCCGCTCGTCCGGCCAGGCTGAAGCCATGACCAGCATCCAAGTGCAGGGCCTCACCAAGGAGTACGGCGGCACCCGGGCCGTCGACCGTCTGACGTGCACCATCGAACCGGGCCGAGTCACCGGGTTCCTCGGCCCCAACGGCGCCGGCAAGTCCACGACCATGCGGCTCGTCCTCGGCCTCGACCGCCCCACCGCCGGCTCCGCCACCGTGGGCGGCCGCCCCTACACGGCCCTGCATGAACCTCTGCGCACCGTCGGCGCGCTGCTGGACGCGCAGGCGGCCCACGGTTCCCGTACCGCCCGCGACCAGCTGCGCTTCCTCGCCGTCAGCAACCGCATCCCGGCCCGCCGCGTGGACGAGGTGCTCGAGGAAACCGGTCTCGCCACGGTGGCACGTCGCCGCATCCGCACCTTCTCGCTCGGCATGCGCCAGCGCCTCGGCGTCGCCGCCGCGCTCCTCGGGGACCCGCCCGTCCTCATGCTGGACGAACCCGCCAACGGCCTCGACCCGGAAGGGATCGTCTGGATCCGCGAGTTGCTGCGCCGGCTGGCCCGGGAGGGCCGCACGGTCCTGGTCTCCAGCCATCTGATGAACGAGACCGCGGCCTTCGCCGACCACCTCGTCGTGCTCGGCCGGGGCCGGCTCCTCGCCGACACCTCCATGGAGGACTTCATCGAACAGCACAGCCACCCGCGCGTCCGGGTGCGCGCCGGCGCCCCCGCCCGGCTGCGGGCCGTGCTGCTGGCCGAGGGATACACGGTGGCGGACGGCGACGGCGGCCCGCTGGTGGTCGACGGCGCCAGAGCCGAGCAGGTCGGAGCCGTCGCCGCCCGCGAAGGCATCCCGGTTCTCGAACTCACCGACGAACGGGCCTCCCTGGAGCAGGCCTATCTCGCCCTCACGACCGGCGAGGCCGAGTTCGCCGCCGCGGCCACCGCGTCCCCGACCGCACCGCAGGAGGTGTGACCATGTCCGTCACCGCCGTTCTCCACTCCGAGTGGATCAAGATCAGGTCGGTCCGGGCGAGCTTCGGCTCGCTCATCGCGGTCTTCGCCGCCACCCTGGCCATCACCCTGCTCGTCTACTCCACCGTCGGCCGGGCGGAGGCGGACGGCGGCGAGGACCTTCTCTTCGGAGCCTTCTACGCGATCAACTTCGCGCAGATCGCCGCCATCTCCTTCGGGGCCACCGCCGTCTCGTCCGAGTACGCGGGCGGCGCCCTGCGGATCTCCCTGTCGGCCGTGCCGCGCCGGGGCCTGTTCTGCGCGGCCAAGACGGCGGTCGTGGGTTCCGCCGCCCTCGCCGTGGGGCTCGCGACCGGATTCACCACCTTCTTCGTGGGCCAGGCGTTCCTGGGGGAGTACGCCATCGGCCTCGGCACACCGGGTGCGCTGCGGGCCTGCGTCGGCGCCGGGATCTACCTCGCCCTGATGGCCCTGTTCGCCGCGGGACTCACCTTGCTCCTGCGCAGCGCCGTCGCGGTGCTCAGCCTGCTCATCCCGTTCATCCTGATCGTGTCCTTCGTGATCGGGGACATCGCCGAGGGCGCCTCCCGCTATCTGCCGGACCGGGCCGGACAACAGGTCCTGCACGAAGAGGCGGCGGGCGGCCTCGGCCCCTGGACGGGGCTCGCGGTGACGGCGCTGTGGGCGGCGGCCGCGCTGCTGGCCGGCTGGTGGGCGGTACGCCGGCGCGACGCGTGACGCCCGGGCCCGGGGCCCCGACCGGAGCCTTTTCCGACCTCGGTCCGAGCCGGCCGGACGCAGGCAGAGGGCGGCTCGGACCGAGGCTCGTGATGCGGGTGGTGGAGCACCCGAGCTTGCGGAGGAGCCGCCATCTGCCCGGGGTTCGCGAAGTCGGGCACGGCGTTGGGGCCGGGCAGCGCTGGGATTTCCAGCGCTGCCACTTCGCCGCGACCGCCTTCTTGCCCGCCGTGACACCGCCCGACCTCACACCGCGGGGCGGCAGCACGGTTCCGGTCGGTTCGGCCGGTGGTGGAGCAGGGCGGCCCGTAGGTCGTGCTCGGTGATGCGGTCAGTGGGGCGGTGGAGTGTCCAGCGGCGGGCGTCGCCGTCCATGGGCAGCACGGTGACGACGGTTTCCAGTGGTGGGTGGCCGGGTTCGGTGTACGTGAATTGGCGGATGATGACGGCGGTGTCGTCGTCCAGGCCGAGCACGGCGCGCACGATGTCCCTCAGTTCGCGCAGACGCGGACTCGGCCCGGCGGTTGCGGGGCGCGGTTGCGGTGGCATGGGGTGGATACTCCTTGGTTCCGGGAACGCCCAGGGGTTCTTGGTTCCGGGGACGCCCAGGGGTTCGGCATTCCGGGCGGCTTCGTGGTGGTTCACTTGGGCGGTGTGCGGGCAGTGCCCCAGTCCCAGACGGGTGCCCTGAGGGGAGGCCGGGCAGCGCGGTGTTGCCTGGTCACGACTGCCTGCCAGATGGCGAGGAGCAGCAGCGTGGCGGTTTCGGCCAGGATGCTGAGCAGGGCCTGTGGAGCGGGCTGCAGGCCGTGTTCGGTGAATCCGAAGACGCCCACGGTGCGGGAGGCGGCGAAGCCGCCGAGGGCGCCCAGCGCCACACCCGCGGCGGCGAGCTTCAGCAGCGGTGGCATCCCGATCAGCAGCAGCGCGGCGACCGCGAAGGAGACGCTCGCCTGGAGCAGGAACAGGGGGCCCACGACGTGGATGAAGCGGTACTCGTCGATGTAGAGGCGGGCGTGGATGTATCCGCTCCCGGCGAGCGTGGCGGCGATCGCGACACGCAGGGCAGGGGCGAGGAGCCTTCCGAGGGTCATGTCAGCCTCTCGTCCTTGATCGCCAGGTTCCGGTCGCCCTGCCGGTAGCCCACGGTGCGGATGCCGAGTGCGTCCTTGAGCTGCCGGGCGGGTACGACCTGCGGAGTCGGGGCGGGGGCCCGGCCGGGCTTGGGCAGCGGGTAGGCCGTGGTGGTGGCGGAGTGGAAGGTGATGTTGCCCTCCGTCTTGGTGAACAGCTGGTGGACATGCCCGTTGAGGCAGGTCACGGAGGAGAAGCGGCGCAGGAGCGCGATGACGCGCAAGGCGTCGTCCGTGCTCCAGCCCCACTGCGGGTACATGGCGAACAGGGGGATGTGGCTGAAGACCACGATGGGCGTGTCCGGCGGCAGCCCCGCGAGGTCCCTGCGGACGAACTCGATCTGCTCGTTGCCGAGATGACCGAGCTTCTCCAGGCTCAGGGTGTTGACCAGGGCGATGAAGTGCACGCCGTGGGTGTCGAAGCTGTACCAGCCGTCGCCGAGCGTGCCCTTGCCGAAGGTCTGCCGGTAGGCGCGTCCCGCGTCGCCTATGGAGTCGTGCTCGCCGGGCACGGTGAAGACGCGGTCGGTCCGCATCCTCGTCATCATCTGCCTGACCTGGTCGAACTGCGAGGACGTGGACAGGTGGGTCAGATCGCCGCTGTGCATGACGAAGTCGGGCCGGAAACCGAGTGAGTTGACCTGGTGGATCGCCTCCGAGAAGGAGCCGGCCACGTCCATGTTCGCCGGACCCTGGAAGCCGATGTGGCTGTCGGAGACCTGCACGAACCGCAGGGCGCCGCTCGCCGTCGTGCCGGCTCCCGCGGCGGCGGTTCCGGCGGTGGTCCCGGCGGTGCCGCGGGTGTCGGCGATGTGGCTGATCACTTCTCCACTGGCCACGGTCAGCACCACGGCCCCGCCGAACCACCCCGCGTGCCGCAGGAGTTGGCGCCGGGACATGCCGTGTTCGGCTGCGGGCGGTTCGTTGCCACCGAGCGGTGATCCTTGGTGAGGGGCGTGGTACTCGGTCATCGGGTCACCTCCACGGTGGCGGTCATGAACGGATGGATGGTGCAGAGGTAGTGGTAAGTGCCGGGCTGTGTGAACCGGTGGCTGTACGTGGCGTGAGTGGCCAGGGCAGGCGAATGCAGCGGGCCGCCCGATCCGCCGCTGGTGACGGTGTGGGCGTCGGTGTCCTGGTTGGTCCAGGTCACCGTCGTGCCCGCTTTGACCTTCAGCGTGGCCGGGGAGAACGCGAAGTTCTTGATCGCCACGGCGCTCCCGGCCACCGGCGTGGCCGGCGTACTGGTGCTCGGAGGGCTCATGGGCATGCTCGTGCTGGGCATGGGTGAGGCACCGGGAGCGGAGCCCGCCGCGTTTCCCGGTCCGGAGGCACCGGGCATGCCGGCCGTCTGGTGCTGACCCTGTCCCGGGGTGATGGCACCGGCATGGGTGGACGAGGAGTGCGACGACTGGCCGCATGCGCTCAGGAGTCCCAGCGCGCCGACGGTGGCGACGGTGGCGACGGCAAGCCCAGCCGCAGCGCGTGATCGCCGGCCTGGTGTACGAAGGTGCGGGTACATGCTGTTCGTTCCTCACGATCAGGTTGAGATGGGGACTGCGCCTGCCGAGTGCGCGCAAGCGAAGCGAAGTCGCAGGCGGTAAACGGCAGTTCCCCGACCGCGGGCCGAGAGCGGCTTCGAGTGCGGGAGACGGATGCCGCGTATGTCGGCCTTTGTCTGACTCCACGGACGGCGGGGGGCGTGCGGTTCGGTCGATGCGCACTTTTCGCGGCACTTTCTTTGGGTCGCCGCAGATCGGCCGTCCCTCCGGCGTTCCGGCATACGTGGCCCTGGTGGCGCTCACGGAGGGTCGCCATCCTGTGCGGTGCGTCACAAGGTAAAGCGGCGCATATGGGCGTGATCGTTTTATGCCCTGGAGCTCCCGAAAACGTGACCCAAGAGCCGATCCGGATCGCTCCGCGGACCGTGTCGCCCTCCGGGCGCTGTCGCTGCGGGGACGGGGTGTCGAACCATGACCATGCCAGGCAGGAGGCGGCGACCGTGAGTGCGGAGCAAGATGCCCTCCGGCCGGCTGGTCACGGTCCGGGTGTGAGATCGCCGGGGGTCCGCTCGGCCCTGAGTCGGGCGGACTCCTGGCGCACCGGACCACCGTCGTTCACGGGACTCCGGCCCGCTTCTCTCCTGCGGGCCGCAGGAGTAGGGCCGGTCGCCCAACGACCGGTGGCCTCGGCTTTCCTGGCCAAGGTGAACGAGCTCAGTCCTCCGCCGGTCTTGACCTGACCAGCAAGAAGTGGAGCAAAAGGAGTGAATCGCTCGAACCGTCCGGCAGGTGCCGGCCGTGGAACGAAATGAACGCTCCGATGCAGGATCCGGCTTACCGACCGCCCTTCGAATGCGTCGACGGTCTCCACGTTCCGGTCTCCGCACATGCACAGAAGAGTCAGAAGACCATGTTCGTAACCGATTCCCCCCGCCCGAGCCCACCGATCTCCCGGCGTTGCCACCACGAGGCGCTGCTCGCCCTGCCCGCGCAGGAGGCGCACGTCTCCGCCGCTCGTCACTTCGCGGCCGATCTGCTGGAGACCTGGTGTGTCCCCGAGAGCCAGCGGGACTCCGCCGTTCTCATCGTCGACGAACTCGCGGCCAACGCCGCCCAGTACGGCCGCGAGCGCATGACGCTGCGGCTCGTCCTCGACCACGGCACCCTGCACATCGTGGTCAGTGACTCCGGAACGGCCGTGGAGCGCCGTCGCCCCGACATCGCCCCGGACGAGCACGGCCGCGGCACCGGCATCGTCCAGTACCTCGCACAGTCGACCGAGGTCCACCAGACGCGCGGCGGCCGCGAAGTCCGCGCCTGCCTGAGGTGCTCGGCATGACCGCCCCCGAATTCCCGTGCGAGCCGCCGCCCTTCGCCGGGCCCCGCACCGCGGCGATGCGCCGGCCGCCGGTCACCGGGGGCCGCCGCGGCGCAGGATCACCCGACGACCCCCGCGAGCGGGCCTTCGCGACCCACAGGCCGTGCCCCGTCGACGGCTGTCCAGCCCCGGCCCGGGGGCCCGTGCGGCCCCTGGTGAACCCGCCGGCCCTCGACCGCGGTGGCCTGGGCCACGACACGGTGCCGTGTACACGCTGTGGCGCCCGCCGTGGCGTATCGGGGGAGGACGTCGCCCCGAACACCGGCGAGGACATCGAGGCCCCGCCCCCGCACGAGGCGTACGCGAACGCGCCCGACCTGCGTCGCGAAATGCACCAGGTGCTTGCCCTCGGGGCCGAGCGCGACGGCCGCCAGGCCAGGACCGTCACCGGCCCGCCGGTCGACGCCGCGGTCGCCGAACGCGTCCGGCTGCTGCGCCGGGCAGCCCTCATGGACCGTATGGCCCTGGAGAGCCCCGACCCTGGTCCGGTCGGCGCCGCCACGCAAACCGCCGAACAACTCCTGCGGTACGACCGCCGCCGACCCGACCTGGTGGCCGGGCCGTATCAACCCGACGCCATCACGCTCGGCCCCAGCCGCCGCCGCTACGTCCGCCAGGAGTACGCCGCCTGGGCATCCGCGGGGCGGCCCGGCGCCTGAACCGTCCCGATTCGACAGGAAGAGGCGCCGCGAAGTCGCCGCCGTGTGAAGACCGTTGGCGGGGTCACCGGCCGAGCGCCCCCTCGACGATCCTGTGGACGATCAGGATCCCGGCGACCAGGCGACAGTCGCGCAGTGCGCCCATGCCGCACCCCGCCCCACCCGTACTCCGCACCCCACAGCTTGGACCTGCCATGGCGATCAACACCCTTCCGGCCACCGAGAACATCCGCCCGGCCGACGGCGAACCGCTGCTGGCGACCGCCTGAGCACCGCGGGGCGGCCGCCTCACGGGGTGCCGCCCAGGGCCGGGCGGCGTCAGAGCACCGGGTTGGCGGCGGCCGCCCGCCAGGGTGAGAGCGCGCTCTCCTCGCCGCCGGGGTCGCCGGTTCCCGGGCCGTCGCCCTCGGTGCCCGCGAGGTGCGCGGCCTCCAGCAGGGGGCGCACTCCCGCGGCCCGGTAGAAGATGCGCGTGCCCTCGCGGCGTGTGGTCACCAGACCGGCCGCCCGGAGTCTGGCCAGGTGCTGGGACGTCGCGGCCACGTGGGCGCCCAGCATCCGGGCCAGCTCGCTCACCGGCTGTTCACCGTGGCTGAGCGCCCACAGGAGCCGGTAGCGGGAGGGGTCCGCCACCGCCTTGAGCACCGTCATCGTCCGGTCCGCCGCCTGGGCGTCCCACACCTTTCCTTGCGCATCCATGCAACTAGGGTACCGGCGGTCCTCCGGGCGGTTCGAACGTGGCGGGCTCCGCCTCGGCGGGCGTCGCCTCCGCGAGCATGGGCGCGGGCTCCGGCCGCCGGGGCTTCCGCCGCCACGGGGCGGGCCAGGACAGATTGAGGAACGCCTCGGCCTGGAGCGCGGCCAGGCTGATGCGGAGCAGGTCCCGGGCCGTGGGATAGACCAGGAACCTCGGCTCCCACCGGGGCTGGAACTTGGCGTTGAACTTGTACAGCGATTCGATCTGGAACCAGCGGGAGAGGAACAGCAGCAGGCCGCGCCAGGCGCGCAGGGCCGGTCCGGCGCCCAGGCGTTCACCGCGGGCGAGGGCGGCGCGGAACATCGCGAAGTTCAGCGAGACCCGGCCGACACCGAGGTCGGGGGCCTGCTGGAGGGCCTTGACGATGAGGAGTTCGTTCAGACCGGGGTCGGCGGTGCGGTCGCGGCGCATCAGCTCCAGGGAGATCCCGTCCCGGCCCCAGGGCACGAAGTGCAGGACCGCGCGGATGTCCCCGCCGGGCGCGGGGGCGCCGGCGTCCGGTTCCTTGTGGGCGGTGACGACCACGCAGTCACCGTCGCCGACCTCGCCGAAGCGGCCGAGGGCCATGGAGAAGCCGCGTTCCACCTCGGTGCCGCGCCAGGCGGCCGCCGCCGCGCGGATCTGCTCGGTCTCCCGCTCGGACAGGTCGCGCACGCGGCGGATGCGGCAGCTGTAGCCGCCCCGTTCGATGCGGTTGACCATCTGCCGGACATTGCGCATCGGCCGCCCGGACAGGGTGAAGGCGCCGGTGTCGACGACGGCCTCGTCGCCGATCTCCAGGGCGTTCAGGCCCGCTTCGCGGGTCCACACCTCGCCGCCGGTCTCGCTGCACCCCATCACCGCGGGGACCCAGGCGTGCCGGGCGGCGGTGTCCATGAACTCCTTGATGGCGCCCGGCCAGGCCTCCACGTCGCCGATCGGGTCGCCGCCCGCGAGCATCACGCCGGACACCACCCGGTAGGCGATCGCCGCCTTTCCGGTGGGGGAGAAGAGCACGTTCTTGTCGCGGCGCAGCGCGAAGTAGCCCAGCGAGTCCCGCTCACCGTGGCGCTCCAGCAGGGCGCGCAGCCGCCGCTCCTCGTCGTCGCCGAGCACGGGTACGGGTGTGGAGGGGCGCAGCGCGAGGTAGAGGGTGGTGGCCGCGGTGAGCAGGCCGAGCCCGGCGAGCGAGAAGTACACGAGGTCGCTGGTGCGCTCGCTGGAGTAGTGCACCGGTCCCTCGATGCCGATCAGGCCGTAGGCGACGTGCTGGATCCGGTCGGACAGCGAGGCCGCGACGACCTTCCTGGGGTGCGCGCCGACGATCAGCAGTCCGGCGCCGAAGCTGAAGGCGCTCAGCAGGAGGAAGTTCCACACCGCCCGCCACCGGGTGCGCGGGTCGGACAGCGCGTAGAACTCCCGGCGGGCGACGAGCAGCAGCACGAACAGCAGCACCGTGACGACGCCGGGCACATGCTGGTGCCAGCGCAGCAGTTGCAGTGCCGCGCCCGTGGGCAGCAGGATCATCACCGCCCGCCAGGCCCGCCGCTTCCGGCGCCGCAGGGCGTGCGCCAGCATCACCATCAGCACGCCCACGATCAGCGAGGCGGCGGTGGCCAGGGTGGACACGGCCCCGGGCAGGGCCACGGCCAGGGTGTGCACCCGCCCGTGCCGCATACGCGGGAAGATCGCCCCCGCGACGTCGAGCACGCCCACGAGCAGGCACAGGTAGCCGGCCACGGCGGGCACTCGTCGGTACGAGACGGCGCGAAGACGGTTCCGCGAGGAGCCTTCGTCGGTGGTCACGGAGTCCTTCACGAGGGGCCAGCGTAGAGCCTGCTGAGCAGGTGTGACCACGGGCGGCGGCCGGTGAACACGCAACCCTTCGGCGTGCTTCACTCAACGAATTGCGCAACTGGGCGATGATGGCGTTCCGTGCCGTGCGGGACCCGGGACAGACGGCCGGGGCGCGGCCGGGGCGAACCGGAGTGCGCCGGAGTGCGCCGAATCGAACCAGAGCGAACCAGAACGAAGGAGAGCACGCCCTGCGCATCGCCCGCGCCTGCCCCGACCTGTACGGAACGGTGGCCGCGACCGGGATCGCGGCCTGGCTGGCCTTCCAGGCGTTCGAGAACATCGGCATGAACCTCGGCATCATGCCGGTCACCGGACTGCCGCTTCCGTTCGTCAGCTACGGCGGCTCGTCGATGTTCGCCGGCTGGATCGCCGTGGGCATCCTCCAGGGCATCCGTCTGCAACGCCCGCTGTCCGCCTGACCGCAGAGCCTCAGCGGCGGCGCCACGGGAGGCGCGGCAGGGTCGGGCGAACCCGGCGCCGGCGACCCTCCAGCGCCGTACGCACAGCGGGTTCGCTGCGGGCGGCGGCGAGCAGGAGCCCCACCGCGTACAGGGTGGCGATCAGCGAGCTGCCGCCGTAGGAGAACAGGGGCAGGGGCACGCCCGCGACGGGCACCAGCCCCAGGACGCCGCCGAGGTTGATGAAGGTCTGCGCCGCGAGCCAGGTGACGATGCCACCGGTCGCCAGGCGGACGAAGGGGTCGTTGCGGCGGGTGGCGATGCGCAGGCCGCCCGCGAACAGCGCGGCGAACAGGGTCAGTACGGACAGGGTGCCGAACAGACCCAGTTCCTCCCCGGTGACGGCGAAGATGAAGTCGGTGTGCGGCTCGGGCAGTTGGCCCCACTTCTCCACGCTCGCGCCGATTCCGTTGCCGAACAGGCCGCCCGTCGACAGCGCGTACAGGCCGTGCACCACCTGCCAGCACTGGTCGTTCGGGCCCGGGTCGCTCGCGCCGAGGCAGGCGAACCGCGACACCCGGTGCGGGGCGGTCACGATCAGTACGGTGGCCAGGAGCGCCGTGCCCGTCAGGGCGGCCCCGAAGAGCCGCAGCGGCGCACCGGCCAGCCACAGCAGACCGAACAGCACGGCGCACAGGATGACCGCGGTCCCCATGTCCCCGCCGAGCATCATCAGTCCCAGCAGCAGCAGGGCACCGGGCACCAGCGGCACGAGCAGGTGCTTCCACTGGTCCAGCAGCTTGTGCCGCTGCTTGCGGGCCAGCAGGTCCGCGCCCCACACGATGAACGCGGCCTTGGCGAACTCGCTGGGCTGGAGCACGAACGGCCCGCCCAGGTCCAGCCAGTTGGTGTTGCCGTTGACGGTCCGCCCCAGCGCCGGCACCTGCACCAGCGCCAGCAGCAGCACGGACCCGGCCAGCAGCGGATGGGCCAGCCGCCGGTGCGCCTTCACCGGCATGCGGGCGGCCGGCACCGCCAGCGCCGCGCCGATCACCGCGGCCACGATCTGCCGACGCAGATAGTAGGTCGGCGGCAGGCCGGAGCGCAGCGCCTGGATCTGCGAGGAGGAGAACACCATCACCAGCCCCAGGCCGGCGATCAGCGCGGCACTGCCCGCCACCAGGTAGTAGCCGGTGAGCGGCCGGTCCCAGGCCCGCCGCAGCCGCGCGTGGGCGCGGCGTGGGAGCGCGGTGCGGCCGGGCACCCGTCTCGCACGCCCGCCGCGCGGCCGGCCCGCCGGTTCCGGGGCCCGCGGCGGGGCCTGCCGGCGTCCACGTGCCGACGGGGCGCCCGGCACGCGTTTCTCCGCGCGGACACTCTGTGAATTGCGCACATGCGCAACCGTAGAGCCGCGGGAACGGTCCACCGGGGCGCGGCGCTCCGGTGCCGGTGGCGAATCGTCGTTTCGCGGCACGCGTGAGTGGGCCCGCGGCCCCGGCCGCGGGGAACGTGCTGTCATCGTGGTCGTCCCGCCGTCCCGTCAGGAGTGCGGCGCGCGACCGCGCCGGAACGGGTTCCAGAGCCGGCGTGGTCCGCGGCCCGTGGTCCGTGGCCCACCCTCCAGCAGGAGGCGGGCGGTGTCCTCGGGGCCCAGGGGGGCGCGGCCGGGGCGGCGGGCCCGGAAGCGGGCCAGGTGGCGTTCCAGATCCTCCCGGCCGTCCTCCTCGGTAACCATGACGATGTCGGCAGGATGGCTCACGCCGCCCATCTTCCCCGGTCAGGTCCCCAATTCGCCAGCGGGGCAAGGGGGATGGCGGATCATGAGTCCGACGGCTCCCCACCCCGAATCCCCGGTGGGCGGGAAATCTCCTCGGGTCAACGATTGCGCAACCCGTAAACTGTCCTCCATGGAATCTGGTGGTGGCGTGATGGGGTGGGAGGCCGCGGTGCTCGTGGGCGGGCCGGCGGACGGGACGCGGGTCAAGGTCGCCGGGCGGCCGTGGGTGCTTCAGGTGTCGTTTCCCTGTCAGGCGGAGGCGCCGCGGGGCGGCATGCGCGTGGAGGGGGTGTACGTGTACCGCCGCGACCCGCGCGTGAAGGGCGAGCCCCTGCGGTACGGCTTCGACGTGGCCAGTCCCTGACCGGTCCCATCGGATCGGGGTGCGGGCCGGTCGCGCACCCCGTCGCGGAGTTCTCTCGCCAACTATTGCTACATTGCGCAAACGTACAACCATTGGGTGGGGCCAGGCGTCCCCTCCGTACGAGTACGACGGATGAGGGTGCGCGCATGACGACCAGCCACAAGACCGCTCCTTCGCGCCGCCGGAGCAGGGGCGTCCCGCCCCAGCGCCGGGGCGGTTCCCGACGCCGCGCCTCCGGCGGCCGCGGCGGACGTACGCGCGCGCGGACGACCCTTGTCATGGCGTTGTCCCTGGTGGTGCTCGGCACGGCGGGTCTGGGTTGGCTCTATCTGAAGCTCAACGGCAACATCAACACCTTCGGCGCCGACGGCCTGTCCAGCGACCGGCCCGAGGCCGGCTCGTCCAAGGGTGAGAACGTCCTGGTCATCGGCTCCGACGCGCGTGTGGGCGGCAACGACGCGCTCGGCGGCGGCAGCAAGGACGACATCGGCCGCTCCGACACCGCGTTCCTGCTGCACGTCTACGCCGACCACCGGCACGCCCTCGCCGTGTCCATCCCCCGGGACACCCTGGTCACCATCCCGCCCTGCAAGCTCCCCGACGGCGGCTGGACCGAGCCGCAGCCGAACACGATGTTCAACGCCGCGTACTCCGTGGGCAACACCGCCGAGGGCAACCCCGCCTGCAGCCAGAACACGGTCGAGCACCTCACCGGGCTGCGCGTGGACCACACCGTCGTCGTCGACTTCAAGGGATTCGCCGCGCTCACCGACGTGGTGGGCGGGGTGCCGGTGTGCGTGCCGCAGGACGTGTACCAGAAGGACCTCAACCCCAACCGGGCCTCCCGCGGCTCACTGCTGTTCGCCAAGGGCGAGCAGACCGTCGCCGGACAGCAGGCGCTGGACTGGGTCCGCATCCGGCACGGCATCGGCGACGGTTCCGACATAGGCCGGATCAAGCGCCAGCAGGCGTTCGTCGCCGGCCTCATCAAGAAGGTCAAGGCCGACGGGTTCACCCCGACCAAGCTGTTCCCCCTCGCCGATGCCGCCACCAAGTCGCTCACCGTGGACCCCGGTCTGGGCTCGGCCGACAAACTGCTGTCGTTCACGATGTCGCTGAAGGACGTCGACCTGCACAACACCAAGTTCGTCACCATCCCGTGGCGCTATGAGGGTGCGCGGGTCGCCATCGTGGAGCCGGACGCCTCCGAACTGTGGGCGGCGCTCAGGGCCGACCGCACCATCGACGGCAAGGACGCCGGCGGCAAGAAGAGCAAGAAGAGCAAGGAGGGCCAGCCGGGCGCCTCCGAATCCCCGGAAGCCGGTCAGAAGGACCTGGGGAAGGGCATCGACGTGGGTGTCTACAACGGCACCACCACCCCCGGCCTCGCCACCCGCGGCGCCTCCGTCCTCACCGGACGCGGCTTCACCGTCACCGGCACCGGGAACGCGGGCAGCCAGAACCACGCCACCACCCTCATCCAGTACGGTCCCGGCCGGCAGGCCGAGGCCGAGACGGTCACCAAGCTCTTCCCCGGAGCCGAACTCCAGGCCCTGACCGGCCCGGGCATCAACGTGGTCCTGGGCGAGGACTTCACGGCCGCCGCGGACGGCGCCTCGGCCGAGCCGACCTCCGTGCCCACGTCGGTGGCGGCGGACGCCCGCTCGGCCGACGACGACCTGTGCTCCAACCTGTCCTACGGGTAGGGCGGGCGCGCCGGCGCGGCGCGCGGTCCGCCCGGCAACCGACAGCGAAGGGCCGCACCCGCTCTCGCGGGTGCGGCCCTCGTGATTCAGCGCGTCAGGGACGCGAATCAGGCCGTGGCAGCGCCGCTGCCGGCCTTGCGGCGACGCACGACGAACACGGCGCCCGCGCCGACGGCGACCGCGGCACCGCCCGCGAGCGCGATCATCGGCAGCGCCGAGTTGGAGCCGGTCTCGGCGAGGTGGCCCTGCGGGACGATCTGCTTGTCGCCGGCGGGCTTGGCCGGCAGCGGCTTCCGGCCGCCCTGCGGCTTGGCGTCGCCCGGCTTGCCCGCGTTGGTGCCGGCCGCGAGGACGTCGAACAGGTAGAAGTCGTCGTCGGTGGCGAAGACGCAGTTGCCCTTGTCGTCGGCGTACATGCCGATGGAGATGGCGACGCCCATGCCGGCCGGGGCCTTCTTGTCCACGCTCAGCCGCAGGTCGATGGAGAAGGACTCCTTGGCCTTGACGTCGGTGTAACCGACGTAGCCGGCCGCCTCGTCGTTCTCGTTCATGGAGATGGTCTCCCAGGCGCCGGTGACCGGGTCCTGGAACTGCAGGGTGAGGTAGCGCGTCTCGTCGGTGAACTTCTTCCCGTCGACCAGGGCCGCGAACACACCCATGTCGACGCGCTTGTACGAGTTGTTGCCGGAGTTCGTGACGTTCAGCTTGAAGTTGTGGAACCCGCTGCCCGCGACGACCTTCGAGGGCAGGCCGGTCAGGCTGGTGCGCAGGTTCTTGTCCTGCTTCAGGTCGTCGGTCTCGTTGCACACCTGCGGGCCCGGCTTCTCGGAGGGCGAGGCGCTGGGGCTGGGGGTGGTCGCCTTGTCGTCGGTGGGGGTGGTGCCCTCGTCCTTCGAGTCGGACTTGCCCTCGGTGGTGACGGACTTCCCGTCCGTGTCGTCCGACTTCTTGTTGTCGTCAGTGGCCTGGCCGTCGGTGCCCTCGGGCTGGCCCTCGGTCCCGGTGGTCTGGCTGTCGGTGGCGCCGGGCTCCTCGCTGGTGCCGGTGGAGTCGCCCTCGGTACCGGTCGTCTCGGTGACCGTCGGGGTCGGAGAGTCCGTGGCGAAGGCGGCGGGGGCCGCAAGAAGCACAGCGGGTGTGATGGCTGCCGTGGCTGCTGCGAGCGCCAGGGAGCGGCGAATCTTCATGCGATCCTCGAAAATCAAGTGGCCAATGTATTCGCAAAGGAGATCGCCGAGGGCCGCAAAGGGTTGCCCAGAAAACCGCAGGTCAATGTGTGGCGTGCGTCACCCGCGCGCATGGGTTCCGCCTGTCCGGCGGTACTGTGCGCCGGTGAGTACGTATTCGAACACACCGGCAGGTTGGTACCCGGATCCGCACGGAGCGGCCCAGACGCTGCGTTACTGGGACGGTTCCCAGTGGACGGAGCACACGCACGCCGACCAGCAGGCCCAGATCGCGTCGCAGGTGCCGCCGCAGCCGGCCGCCCACGACCCCCGCGTGCAGCGGCAGGTCCAGCACCAGGCCGGGGTCGCTCCGGGCGCCCAGGGCGGCGGCTCGCTGTTCAGCGAGCCGGTGCTCGTGGTGAACCAGAAGGCCAAACTGATCGAGCTGACCAACGAGTACGAGGTATTCGACCAGCACGGCAACCGGATCGGCACGGTCACCGAGGTCGGGCAGAGCGCGCTGAAGAAGGCGATGCGGTTCGTCTCCAGCCTCGACCAGTTCATGACGCACAGGCTCGAGATCCGCGACGCATACGGCACACCCCAGTTGGTGCTCACCCGGCCGGCGAAGGTCTTCAAGTCGCGGGTGGTGGTGTCCCGTCCGGACGGCTCGGAGATCGGCGAGATCGTCCAGCAGAACGTCTTCGGCAAGATCAACTTCGCGATGAACGCGAACGGGCAGCAGGTCGGCGCGATCAAGGCGGAGAACTGGCGCGCCTGGAACTTCGCCATCGTCGACCACGCCGACAACGAGGTCGCCCGGATCACCAAGACCTGGGAGGGCCTGGCCAAGACGATGTTCACGACCGCCGACAACTACGTCCTGCAGATCCACTACCAGCTGCCCGAGCCGCTGCTGAGTCTGGTGGTCGCCACGGCGCTGACCGTCGACACGGCACTCAAGCAGGACTCGCGCGGCTGGAACTGACCGCCGGTCACAGCGGCGTGAGGTGTCCCGGTCCCAACGACCGGGACGGCAGCGCCGGTTCCTGGGCGGGCGGTTCCGTCCCCAGGGCGAGCACGGCGGCCACGGGATGGTCCGGGTCGCCGCCCGGTGCGATGTGCTCCGGGCCGGGTGCGGGGATGGCGTCCGTGGGTCGCGGGGTCGCCCGAGAGAGCACCACGACCCCCCAGGAGGCGAGGGCCGCGCCCGCCGACGCCAGCAGCACGCCCGTCGCGCCGCCCCTCATCCCCTGGCCCAGCAGGGTGAGCCCGATCAGCGCGGCCGCCGCCGGGTTGGTCAGTGTCAGCACCGCGAGCGGGGCGCCGAGGCCGTCCCGGTAGGCGGTCTGCGACAGCAGCAGGCCACCGGTCGCGAAGGCCGCGACGAGCAGCGCCACCATGATGATGTGGGCGCTGAGCAGGGGGCCGGAGTGGTCCGTGGCGGCCACCGTCACCGTCTGGGTGAGCGCCGAGGCCACGCCCGAGGCGACCCCCGACGCGGTCGCGTGCCGCAGGCCCGGCCGCGCGCCGGGCCGTGACAGCGCGCCGATCAGAACGGCCGTGGCACCCGCCACCGACAGTGCCTCGAGGGGGCTCAGTACGCGTACCGGGGCCGGCCCGGAGGCCGCGAGGAGCAGGGCGGCCAGTCCGAGCAGCGTGCACGCGGTGCCCCGCCACTCGGCCGCCGCGACCCGTCGCCCGGCCATCCGCGCGCCCAGCGGCACGGCGGCCACCAGGGTGAGCGCGCCGAGCGGCTGGACCACGGTGAGCGGACCGTACTTCAGGGCCGCCACGTGCAGCAGGGCCGCCGATCCGTTCAGCGCGACGGCCCACCACCAGGTGCCGGCGCGGAGCAGTCCGCGCACACCCGTTTCGCGGGTGCGCGCGGCGAGCCGTTCCTGGGCGACCGCGGCGGTCGCGTAGGCGACGGCCGAGAACAGCGACAGGACGACGGCCGTCAGGGCGGCGTTCACCGGCCCGCCCCCGCCGGGGCGTTCCCCTCGGCCGGCCGGGACCCGTGGGTGAGCGGGCGCCGCGCCGGTCCGTCGGGCTCCGTTTCGGCGGCCCCGCTTCGGGATGTCATGCCAGGCCCTCTCGTCATGGTGGTGCGTGGGGTGGTGCTGTCCGCACCCGTGTCGATGTACGGCACATCGACACGATGGCGTACCGATACGACAGTGTACCGATACGCATGCGTACCGGTACACTGTCGTATCGATGGACCTTCGCCACACTGGAGAGCGGGCCGGAGTCCGGGCCCGAACTCCCGGGACACGAGTGAGGAGCGCAGCGATGACATCGCAGGCCGCGGACGAGCCGGAGACGGTCGTCGTCCCACGCCGCTCCAAGCTCACGCCGGAGCGTGAGCAGGAGTTCTTCGACGCCGTGCTCGAACAGATCCGCGAGCACGGCTACGACGCCGTCACCATGGAGGGAGTCGCCGCCAGCACCCGGTGCAGCAAGTCCACGCTCTACCGGCAGTGGCGGACCAAGCCGCAGTTCGTGGCCGCCGCCCTGCGCTCCAGCGGCCGCTGCCGCTTCGCCGGCATCGACACCGGCTCGCTCGTCGAGGACCTGCGGCGGGTCGCGCTGGCCACGGGCGAGTGGTCGGGCCGGGACACCCGCCTCCTCCAGGCGCTCGGGCACGCGATCACGCTGGACCCCGAGCTGAAGCGGGCGCTGCGCGAGACGCTGGTCGAGCCGGAGATCGCCGCGCTGCGGGAGATCCTGCGGCGCGGGGTGGAGCGCGGCGAGGTCCGCGCGGACAATCCGGCACTGGAGTTCGTGCCCGCGCAGCTGTTCGGCGTCCTGCGCATCCGGCCCGTGCTGGAGGGGGAGTACGCCGACCCGGACTACGTGGTCCGGTTCCTGGAGGCCGCGGTGCTGCCGGCACTGGGCCTCGGTTCATGACCCAGGCCACCGTCCCCGGGATGACCGGGCGGTGACCTGTCCGCGCCGCACCGTGGGGACGGGGGCGGCGCGCACCCCCCGGCCGGGCGGGGTACCTCTGGAGCGGAGAGGTGCCCCGCCCGGCCGCTTCGGGTCCGGGTACGACTCGGACGCCGGCCCAGGCGCCGGCTCAGACGCTCTGGCCGTTGCCGCCGCCCGAGGAGGCCTCGATGCCCCGGGTGATGTCGTCGATCACGGACTGCGGCTCCCCGACGTCGAGACCGAAGCGGACGACGACGAGCTGCCGGGAGTCGTTGGGCGAGGGGAAGGCCAGCGACTCCACGTACCCGTCGGCGCCCTTGCTGGTGACGGCCTTCCAGCGGACCAGGTAGCCCTTCTGCCCGGCCACGGTCACCGCCTTGGAGGCCAGCACCTGGTGGGAGGTGATGCCGCCGTAGGCCTCGCCTCCGTAGGAGTCCTCGGCGTTCGCCGCTATGTCGGCCTTGGCGACCTGCTCGGCCGTGCTACCGCGGACGCCCAGCGCGAGCGCGGGTGCCGAGTAGGCGCCGCCCTTGGTGCAGTTCTTGGAGGTGTCGCCGGGGCACTTGTAGGAGTCGTTCGACGTGACCTGGGCGCCCACCCCCAACTCTTGGCCGTACCAGCCGTCGGGCACGGGCAGGCTGATGCCGCTGACCGCGTCGGTCACCGAGCCGCTCCTGATCTTCGGAGCCTCGGACGGCCCGCCGTCGGACCCGCCTGGCCCGCCGGAGTCGCCCGAGCCCCCGCCCGGGCCGCCGAAGGGGCCGCGTTCCTCGCCGGTGCCGCCCCGGTCGTCCTGCCCCTGCCGGGACCCGGCACGGCCGTCCTTGCCGCCGACGTCGTTGGCCAGCGCGTACACGCCGACCCCGATGCTCGCCAGCACCGCGGCCGCCACCGCGACGGCGATGCCGATACGCAGGCCGCGGCGCGCGGGGGCGGGCGGCCGGCCCGGGTATCCGGGGTGCGCCGGATAGCCCGGGTATCCCGGATACCCCTGATGGGCCGGGTACGGCCCGGGGGCCGCCTGCTGCGCCGGGGGACCCCATACGGCGGCCGATCCGACGGGACGGGTCCGGTCCGTCCATGCCCTGCCGTCCCACCAGCGCTCGGTGGCGGGGCCGTCACTTGTCTGCCCGGGGTCGGGGTACCACCCGGGAGGAGTCACCTGCGTCATGTGCCTACCGTATGAGGCGTCGGTGAAAGCCCGATGAGAGGACCCCGGTCCCGCTCCCGGCGCAGCCCTCATTACCCCAGGTCACCCGTCGGGGCAACAGGTGACGGGACGGGCCGCCGCATCGGCCGCTCGGGGGCTACGCTCGAAGTCCGTATGCCGTCGGGCGACTTGGGGAGGTAGCGGGATGACGGAGGTACGGCCGGGCACGGCCGCCTCGGGCTCGCTGTGGGAGCGTGACGAGGAACTCACCGCCGTCGTACGCGCGATCGACGTCCTGTGCGCCGACCGCGCGTCCTCGGGAGGGCTGCTGGTCCTGGAGGGGAAGGCCGGTCTCGGCAAGACCGCCCTGCTGACCGAGACCCGCCGTATCGCCGGGGAACGCGGCTGCGCGGTGTGGTCGGCGCGCGGCGGGGAGACCCTGCGCTCCGTCCCCTTCAACGTGGTGCGGCAGCTGCTCCAGCCCGCGCTCCTGTCGCTGATGCCCGAGGAGACCCGCGAATACCTCGGCGACTGGTACCACATCGCCGGCCCCGCCCTCGGCATCGCGGAACCCCGGGACGGGCAGGCCGACCCGCAGGGTGTGTGCGACGGACTGGTCGCCGCCGTGCGCCGGCTGGCCGAACGCGAGTGGCCGCTGGTGCTGCTGATCGATGACGCCCACTGGGCCGACGTGGAGACGCTGCGCTGGCTCGCCGCGTTCGCCGAGCGCCTGGAGGACCTGCCCGTACTGCTCGTGGTGACCCGCCGGCCCGGCGGGTTCGGCGGCGAGGGCGCCCGGTGCCTGGACGCGGCCGTCGCCGCCGCGGGTGTGCACACCCTGAGCGCCCTGACCCCCGAGGCGACCGCCGGACTCACCCGCACCACCCTCGGCCCGCACGCCGACGCCCCGTTCTGCCGCGAGGTCTGGGCCGTCACCGGCGGCAACCCGTACGAGACCGTCGAACTGCTCGCCAAGGTGCGCGACAGCGAACTCGAACCGGTCGAGGCCCAGGCCGCCGAACTGCGCCCCCTGAACCGCTCGGCCCGCGGCGGCGGCCTCGTCGCCCGCCTGGAGGAACTCGGCATCGACGCCACCCGGTTCGCCTGGGCCGCCGCCGTCCTGGGCACCGGCATCTCCGTGGAGCTCGTCGCCCGGCTGGCCACCATGAACCGCGACGACGCCGAGCGCTGCGCCGAACTGCTGCGCCGGGCCCGCATCCTCACCGAGCCCGACCCGGCGAGCACCCGGAGCGGCGGCGGGGACCTGGAGTTCGTGCACCCGCTGATCGCCACCGCGGTCTACAACTCCATCCCGGACGCCCTGCGCACCGCCATGCACGGCATCGCCGCCCAGGTGGTCGCAGACTCCGGGTTCGGCGCCGCCGCGGCCTCCCGGCACCTGCTCGAGGTCCACCCGGACGACGACCAGGAACTCGTCGAGCAGCTCCGCGAGGCGGCCCGCGAACACCTCGCCGTCGGCGCGTCCGACGCGGCCCGCCACTGCCTGGAGCGGGCCCTGCTGGAGCCGCCGACGCCCGGAACGCACGCGCGCGTGCTCTACGAGCTGGGCTGCGCCACGCTGCTGACCGCGCCCGCCACCACCATCGAGCACCTCCAGCGGGCGCTCGCCCTGCCCGGCCTCGACGGCGCCACCCGCGTGGACGCCGTGTGGCGGCTGTCCCAGGCCCTGCTCCACAACGACCAGCTGGAAGAGGCCGTCCGCACGGTCGAGGCGGAGGCCGCCCGCCACGAACCGGGACCCACCCGCATGCGGTTGCAGGCCGTCCAGTACATGTGGGAGGGCCTGTACACCGGCGGTACCAGCTCCCCGGACCGCTCCGAGCGGCTCGCCGGACTCGCCGCCGGCTGCACCGGACGCGACAACTCCGAGCGCGCCCTGCTGATCCTGCGCGGCTTCGACGCCATGACCCGCGGCGAGAGCGCCGAGGAGGTCGTCGAGATGTGCGACCGGGCCCTCGTCGACGGCCGCCTCGCCCCCGGACTCGGCTGGACCGACACCGAGTGGGGCATCGAACTGCTGCTGATGCTCGCCAGCGCCTACGCCTACTGCGACCGCCTCGACCGGGCCGAGACCCTCTACACCGAGGCCCTGCGTGCCTACGAGACCGCCGGCTGGAGCGGCGGCCACCTCGCCCTCGCCCACGCCTACGTCGGCCTCGGGCACCGCAGGCGAGGCCGGCTGCGGGAGGCGGAGGAGGCTTTGCGAGCGTCGCTGCGCCTGGCCGAGCGGATCGGCCGCGGACTGCCCCTGTACTGGACCGCGACCTGCAACCTCGTCGACACCCTGCTCGCCCGCGGCCATGTCGAGCGGGCCTGGGAGGTCGCCGAGCAGCACGCCTTCGCCCCGCCCTACCCGTCCACCATCGTGCTGCCCGATCCGCACAGCGTGCGCGGCCGGCTGCTGCTGGCCCTCGGCCGCACCGAGGACGCCGTCAACGAACTGGAGGCGGCCGAGAAGGCGGCGGCCGCCCGCGGCCACCAGAACCCGGTGACGGTGCCCTGGGCGGCCGACCTGGCCCGAGCGCTCGCCGCCGAGGACCCCGAGCGGGCCGGCCGGCTCGTCGCCGACCTCCGCCGCCAGGCCGAGCGGTTCGGCACCGACACCGCCATAGGAGAGGCTCTGCGCTGCGCCGCGGCCCTGGAGACCGGCCAGCGCGCCGTCCGGCTGGCCGCCCAGGCCGTCACCTGCCTGGAGGCCTCCCCCTGCCAGTACGAACACGCCGTCGCCCGCGTCGAGTTCGGCATCGTCTCGCGCTCGGCCGCCGAGCTGGGCCGGGGCCTGGCACTGGCGCGCTCGTGCGGCGCGGACGGCCTGGCGGAACAGGCGGCGCGACTGCTGGAGTCGGAACACGGACCGGGCCAGGACCCGTTGTAGTGCCCGTCCGGAGAACCATGCGGCGTGCGCGGGGTCCGGTACGCCCGTCCGCGTCCTGCGGACGCACGCACCGGACCCCGCGCACTTGGGCCGACGGCGACTGTCGCCGTCCCGCGACTCGATCCGCCGGACGGGCGCCGGCTCACCCAGGGGAGCCGGCGCCCGGGAGCCCGCCCGCTGCCGTCGGCGTCCGCGCCGGTGCTGCGACCGGAAGGGTTTGCCGGGAAGCTCGCGGCGTCCGGTGCTGAGGGCACCTCCCACGCCGTTCAGGCAGTGGGGGAGCGTCGCAGGGCGGTGCATTGCCCGCGTACTGGATGTACTCGGGTGATGCGACA
The DNA here is from genome assembly GCF_042896885.1 of Streptomyces sp. NPDC001231. Lineage (NCBI taxonomy): Bacteria > Bacillati > Actinomycetota > Actinomycetes > Kitasatosporales > Streptomycetaceae > Streptomyces > Streptomyces sp. NPDC001231. The sequence continues at coordinate 37,606 of NZ_JBIAXS010000026.1, read as the reverse complement.
ACGCGGCTGGGGGTCCCCCCTGCTCGAAGAGTTTGGGGGAGCCGTGCCGGGCGTCGCGAGCCGGTGAGCCTTTCCGGTCACAGCCCTGGCGTCGGCGGCCGGCGGTGCGGGCCGCCGACGGTGCCGCGGCCCGCCGGGTCACTCCCCGTCACCCCTCTTCACCCCTCTTCGGATTCCTCCGCCAGCACCCGCTGGGCCACCGCGAACGCCGAGTTCGCCGCCGGGACCCCGCAGTACACGGCGCTCTGGAGCAGTGCCGCGCCGATCTCCTCGGGGGTGAGCCCGTTGCGGCGGGCCGCCCGTACGTGCATGGCCAGTTCGTCGTAGTGGCCGTGTGCGATCAGCGCCGTCAGGGTGATCAGGCTGCGCTCGCGGCGGCTCAGCGTCGGGTCGGTCCAGATCTCGCCCCAGGCGTAGCGGGAGATGAAGTCCTGGAAGCGGGCCGTGAACGGGGTCTGCCGGGCCTGCGCACGGTCGACGTGCGCGTCGCCGAGCACCTCGCGGCGCACCTCCATGCCCCGTCGGGGAGCACCGTCGAGGTGGGTGCGCAGCGCCGCCAGGACCGCCTCGGGGCACTGCGCGGGCGCCAGGTGCGAGGCGCCGGGGATCTCCACCAGCGCCGAGCCGGGCACCGCGTCGGCGATCTGCCGCAGATGCGCGGGCGGGGTGGCCGGGTCCTCGCGGCCCGCGACGAGCAGCGTGCGCGCGCCGATCCGAGGCAGCAGGTCGGTCAGATCGAAGGCGGCCAGCGCGTCGCAGCAGGCGGCGTACGCCTCCGGGTCGGCCTCCCGGTGGTCCCGGACCAGTTCCGGCACGGTGAAGTCACCGGCGAACCACCGGGCGTCGGCGCTCTCGGCCAGCCAGCCCAGCCCGTCCCGCCGGACCCGCTCGGCCCGCTCCTGCCACGCCTTGGCGCCGTTGAAGTGGGCCGACGAGCAGAGCACGGCGAGCGAGTCGACACGTTCGGGGTGGTGGACGGCGAGGTGCAGACCCACCGCACCGCCCAGCGACACCCCGGCGTACGCGAACCGTTCGATGCCGAGCGAGTCGGCGAGCGCCAGCACCAGGCCGGCGAGGTCGCCGACGGTGGCGCCGGGCCCGATCAGCCCGGCCGGCGAACCCCCGTGCCCGGGCAGGTCCCAGCGGACCACCCGGTGGGAGATCGCCAGCTCGGGCGCGACCTTGTCCCACAGCGCGTACGACGTGCCGAGGGACGGCCCGAGCAGCAGCGGGGGAGCGGAGGCGGGGCCTTCGAGAAGGTGGTGCAGGGTCAACGTCGCTCCAGGGCACGGTCGGTGAGGGCTCCGGCGGAGCCGGTGTAACGGGCCGGGTCGGTGAGCTCGCCCAGATCCACGCCCTTCAACTCGAGCTGTTCCAAAAGGAGTTGCCCGAGGCTGCGGTTCTCGGTGTAGGTGCGCGGGGCGAGTTCGGTGAGCAGCTCCTTCGCCCGGCCACGGCCGAGCAGCGGGGCCAGCTCGGCCGACAGCCGCTCGGAGACGATCAGCCCGTGGGTCAGCCCGAGATGGGCGCGCATCGCGTCCGCGTCCACCCGCAGCCCCTCGGTCAGCTCCACGGCGTCGCGGGCCGCGCCGCCGACGAGCCGCAGCAGCTCCCGCAGCGGCTCCCACTCGGCGTGCCAGGCGCCGGGCGGCCGTTCGTCCTGCGCCGCCATCGACCCGTAGAGGGTGGCCGCGAGTTGCGGCGCACGCCGGGCGGCGGCCGCGATCAGCGTGGAACGTACGGGGTTCGCCTTGTGCGGCATGGCGGAGGAACCGCCGCCGCTGCCCTCGGCGAGTTCGGCGGTCTCCGTGCGGGTCAGGCCCAGCACGTCCACGGCGATCTTGCCCAGCGCCCCGGCGGTGAAGGCGAGGCATCCCGCGAGGTCGGCGACGGGGGTGCGCAGGGTGTGCCAGGGCAACAACGGCTCGCACAGGCCCAGTTCACGGGCGTACGCGGCGACGAGCGCGGTCGGGTCCTCGGCGCCGTACGCGGCGAAGGCCGCCAAGGTCCCCGCCGCGCCCCCGAGTTGGACGGGCAGGGAGTCCCGCACCCGGGTCAGGCGGTCCCGGGCGTCCAGCACCAGCGACCGCCACCCGGCCGCCTTCAGGCCGAACGTGGTCGGCACGGCGTGCTGGGTCAGCGTCCGGCCCGGCATCGCCGTGTCGCGGTGCTCGGCGGCCGTCCGGGCCAGCGCCTGTTCGGTGCGGGCCAGGTCGGCGAGGACCAGGTCCAGGGTCCGCACGGCGACCAGCATCGTCGCCGTGTCCATGATGTCCTGGCTGGTCGCGCCCCGGTGGACGCAGGGGCCGTACTCCTCGCCCACGGCCTCGGTGAGGTCGGCGACCAGCGGGATGACCGGGTTTCCGCCGCCACGGGCGCGCTCCGCGAGCGCGCGCACGTCGAAACGGCCCGGATCGGCCGCCCGGGTCACCGCCTCGGCCGCCCGGCCCGGGACGAGGCCGAGCGCGGCCTGGGCCCGGGTGAGCGCCGCCTCCGCGTCGAGCAGGGCCCGCAGATAGGCGGAGTCGCTCGTCGCGGACGCGGCGGGGGAACCGACCCAGCCCGGACCGAGCAGACCGACGTCGGGACCGACGGCGGCGGGATCAGCGGCAGGTGGTGTCACCGGAACTCCAGGAAGACCGTCTCGCCCTCGCCCTGAAGGCGGATGTCGAAACGGTACGCCCCACTGTCCTCCCGCGTGGCGATCAGCGTGCCGCGCCGCTCCTCGTCCAACTGGGCGAGCAGCGGGTCGGCGGCCAGCGCGGCCTCGTCACCGGGCAGGTAGATCCGGGTGAACAGGTGCACGAGCAGCCCGCGGGCGAACACGCACACGCTGAGGTAGGGGGCGTTCCGTCCGCGCGCGCCGGGCCGCAGTGTCCGCGCGTACCAGTGGCCGTCGACGTCGGTCTGGATGCGGCCGAAGCCGGTGAACTCCACGCCGTTGCGGCCGAGGTGGTCGCCGGAGGCCGGGTCGCGCCGCATCGAGCCGTCCACGGCCGGCAGGTTGCCGTCCGGGTCGGGCCCCCACACCTCCACCAGGGCGTCCGGCAGGGGCCGCCCCTCGCCGTCGTACACGTATCCGTGCACGGTGACCGTGTCCGGGTGCCCCAGGGGCGCGATCTCCTCGCCGCCGCGGAAGGGGAGCGCGTAGCCGTAGAAGGGGCCCACCGTGTGCGACGGAGTGGGCAGCACGTTCTCGGGGCTGCTCGTGTCGATCTTCGTCATGGCAGGTCAGCGTCCTTCTTCGATCCAGGTGGCGTGCGGGCCGTCCAGCACGATGTCCCAGTGGTAGCCGAGCGAGAACTCCGGTACCGACAGGCTGTGGTCGTAGGTGGCGACCAGCCGCTGCCGGGCCGCGTCGTCCGTCACGGACTGGAGGATCGGGTCGTACGGGAACAGCGGGTCGTTCGGGAAGTACATCTGCGTCACGAGCCGCTGCGTGAACGCCGTGCCGAAGACCGAGAAGTGGATGTGCGCCGGACGCCAGGCGTTGACGTGGTTGCGCCACGGGTACGGGCCCGGCTGGATCGTGGTGAACCGGTAGAAGCCGTCCGTGTCGGTCAGCGTGCGGCCGACGCCGGTGAAGTTGGGGTCCAGTGGGGCGTCGTGCTGCTCGCGCTGGTGGGCGTAGCGGCCCGCGGAGTTGGCCTGCCAGATCTCGACGAGCTGGCCGCGCACGGGCCTCCCGTCGCGGTCGAGCAGCCGTCCGGAGACGGTGATCCGCTCGCCGATCGGCTCTCCCGTGTGCTGCCGGGTGAGGTCGTTGTCGATCCCGGTGATGTCCCGTTCGCCGAACGCGGGCGAGGACAGCTCGACCAGCTCCGGGTCCTTGGCGGCGTCGATGGCGACCAGCGGCTGCTTGGGGTGGCGCAGCACCGAGGAGCGGTACGGCGCGTAGTCGCGGCGCGGATGGTGCTCGACCGGGGCGCCGTCGGCGACGCGCTTCTCGTACGCGGCGTGCTCGGCCGCGATCTCCTGGTCGATGTCGTGCTGAGTGAGAGCCATGGGGTTTCCTAGCGTTCGAGGACGAGGGCGAGGCCCTGGCCGACGCCGATGCAGAGGGTGGCGACGCCGACTCCACCGCCCTTGCGGGCGAGTTGGTGGGCGACGGTGCCGGCGAGGCGGGCGCCGGAGGCGCCGAGCGGGTGACCGAGGGCGATGGCACCGCCCTGCGGGTTGAGGATGGCAGGGTCGAACTCGGGCCATTCCGCGACGCATCCGAGGACCTGGGCCGCGAACGCCTCGTTGAGTTCGAGGGTGTCGAGGTCGGCGAAGGTCCGGCCGGCCTTGGCCAGCGCGCGGTTGACGGCCTCGACGGGGGCTAGGCCGAAGTAGTGCGGGTCGGTGGCGCTCACACCGCTGGCGGAGATCCGGGCCAGGGGTTCACGGCCGGTGGCCTTCAGACCCTCTTCGTCGGTGAGCAGCAGGGCGGCGGCGCCGTCGTTCAGAGGGGAGGCGTTGCCCGCGGTCACCGTGCCGTTCTCGGTGCGGAACGACGGCTTGAGCTTGGCCATCGCCGCCAGGGACGTGTCCGGGCGTACGGATTCGTCGGCGGCGAGGACGACCGGGTCGCCCTTGCGGCGGGGGACCGGCACGGGGGCCAGTTCGGTGTCGAACAGGCCCTCGGCCTGTGCCCTGGCCGCCTTCTGGTGGGAGGCGAGCGCGAACTCGTCCTGCTGCTCGCGGCTGATCTTGTGTTTCTCGGCGATCAGCTCCGCGCTCTCGCCGAGCGGGACGGTCCACTGCGGTTCCATCCTGGGGTTGACCATGCGCCAGCCCAGGGTGGTCGAGTACATCTCGGCGTGTCCGGCCGGGAACGCCCGGTCCGGCTTGGGCAGTACGTAGGGGGCGCGGGTCATGGACTCCACACCGCCGGCCACGGCGATGGAGGCGTCGTCCAGCGCGATGGCGCGGGCGGCCTGGATCACCGCCTCCAGGCCGGAGGCGCACAGCCGGTTGACGGTCACGCCGGGCACGGAGGTCGGCAGCCCGGCCAGCAGGCCGGCCATACGGGCGACGTTGCGGTTCTCCTCGCCTGCGCCGTTGGCGTTGCCGAAGTAGACGTCGTCGATCCGGACCGGGTCCAAGTCGGGCGTGCGAGCCATGAGTTCACGGATCGCGTGGGCGGCGAGGTCGTCCGGGCGGACGCTCGCCAGGGCGCCGTTGTAGCGGCCGATCGGGGTGCGTACCGCGTCGACGAGGTAGACGGTCTTCACAGCAGGTCCTTTGCGACGGTCAGCTTGGCGTCGGTCCGGGCGATGACCTCGTCGACGTCGACGCCGGGGGCGGTCTCGACCAGGAGGAGTCCGTCGTCGGTGACGTCCAGGACGGCGAGGTCGGTGATGATCCGGTTGACGCACGCCTTGCCGGTCAGGGGCAGCGCGCACTGTTCGAGGATCTTCGGGGAGCCGTCCTTCGCGGTGTGGGTCATCACCACGATGACCGTGCGGGCGCCGTGGACGAGGTCCATCGCCCCGCCGATCCCGGTGATCATCTTGCCCGGGATGGCCCAGTTGGCCAGGTCGCCGCCGGCGGAGACCTGCATGGCGCCCAGCACGGCGACGTCGATGTGCCCGCCGCGGATCATCGAGAACGACAGCGCCGAGTCGAAGAAGGAGGCGCCGGGCAGGACCGTGACGGTCTCCTTGCCCGCGTTGATCAGGTCGGGGTCGACCTGGTCCTCGGTGGGGTAGGGGCCGGTGCCCAGGATGCCGTTCTCCGACTCCAGGATCACCTCCACGCCGTCGGGCAGGTAGTTCGGGATCAGCGTGGGCAGACCGATGCCCAGGTTGACGTACTGGCCGTCCCGCAGTTCCCGCGCGGCACGGGCGGCCATCTCCTCACGGCTCCAGGCCATCAGCTGCTCACCGTTCCTCGGGCCGAAGGCGCCGAAATCGTGCGCTGTTCGATCTTCTTGTCCGTCGCCTGCTCCTCGGTCAGCGCCACCACGCGCTGGACGAAGATGCCCGGCAGGTGCACCGCGTCCGGTTCGATCTCACCCGGCTCGACGAGTTCCTCGACCTCCGCGACGGTCACCCTGCCCGCCATGGCGGCCAGCGGGTTGAAGTTCCGGGAGGACTTGTTGAACACCAGGTTCCCGTGCCGGTCGCCCTTCGCCGCACGCACCAGCGCGAAGTCGGTACGGATCCCCCGCTCCAGCACGTACTGGGTGCCGTCGAACTCGCGGACCTCCTTCGGCGGCGACGCCAGAGCCACGCCGCCCTCGCCGTCGTACCGCCACGGCAGACCCCCCTCCGCCACCTGGGTGCCGACCCCGGCCGGGGTGTAGAAGGCGGGGATCCCGGCCCCGCCGGCCCGCAGCCGCTCGGCCAGCGTGCCCTGCGGGATCATCTCCACCTCCAGCTCACCGGCCAGATACTGCCGCGCGAACTCCTTGTTGGCACCGATGTAGGAGCCCGTCACCCGCGCGATCCGTCCCGCCGCCAGCAGGACCGCCAGGCCCGACTCCATCGCACCGCAGTTGTTCGACACCACCGACAGCCCGCCCACCCCGCGCTCGTACAGCGCCTGGATGAGCACGTTCGGCACACCGCTCAGCCCGAAACCGCCCACCGCGAGCGACGCGCCGTCCGATACGTCGGCCACCGCCTCCACGGCTGTGGCGACCACCTTGTCCATCGAATCAAGCCTCATCTCTGCCGAGCATCCAGCAACCGCAGATAGTCAGGGCACTGACTATTTTGTGGGTCCCTTCACGCTGCCACTTGGGGCGTGCACAGTCAATACCGTCCTGACCAGGATGAGCAGGACGGTGGAGACGTCGGAGAACCCGTGGTGGACGGGTGGCTCGTCGGCGGTATCGTTCAGTGCACCTACAAAATGCCACGGACGGCACGACGGACCGATGCGAGGAGCGCACATGGGCGCGGTGGACCTCTCGACCCACCCCGGGCATCTGGCCCGGCGGTTGCAGCAGGCGCACTACCTGCTGTGGAACACGATGGTCTCCGAGGAGATCACCTCGCCGCAGTTCGCGGTCCTGAACGTGCTCGTCGCCGAGCCGGGGCTCGACCAGCGCACGGTGGGGGAGCGGGTGGGCCTCGACCGGTCCACCATCGCCGAGGTGATCAGCCGCCTCGGTCGTCGCGGGCTGCTCGACAAGGTGCGTGACCCGCAGGACGGCCGCCGCTTCCTGCTGCGGCTGACCGGGGAGGGGGAGCGCACCCACCGGAAGCTCACCGTGCGCACGGCCCGGATGAACCAGGTCTTCCTGGGGCCGCTCAGCGCCGACGAGCAGGCCCTCTTCTTCGACCTCATCCGGCGGGTCGCGGACGCGGCCGAGGGACTGCGCCATCCGGCGGAAACCCTCGCCGCGCAGCCCTGATCACGTCCGCCGCCGGTCACCGTACGCACGTCACCGGGCCGGGGTGAAGACCACCCAGACCTGGCCCCGGGCGAAGTTCACGTCCGTGCCGTCGGCGGCCGTGAACCGCGTGCCGCCGGCCGCGCTCGGGCGCTTCCAGGTGGCGTCGTACACCCGCCCGTCGCGCAACACCTCCGCCTTCCCCGAACCGACGGTCTCGGTGTACGGGGTGTAGTTGCCGAGCACGTCGTGCAGATCCGACTTGCGCACCTTCACGTGCTGCACCACGACCGTCGTGGGCACCACCTGCCGCCCGTCGGTCGTGACGGTCTGGCGGCCGTCCATCGCCACCTTCCAGCCGTGCCGCCCCGCGGACCAGGTGAAGGTGAAGCGGGCCGCCGGGTAGCGCACCGTGCGCGAGGTCTCGGCGCGGCCGCCCGTCGGTGCCGGGCCGTAGTGGAAGCCGGTGGTCAGCGCGTCCGCTCCCGGGGCCGAGCCGAGGAGCTTGTCGGGGCGCAGGTAGAGGTTGTGCGGGGCCGGCTTGGCGGTGCCCCGGAAGTACGCGTCGGGCTTGTTGTCGAGTGTCCCGGCGGACAGCGGGGCGGCGTCGATCAGCGGCAGCAGTTTCTTCTGGGCACCGGAGAAGGCGAGCGTGGGACGGTCGAACTGGCGCAGCAGTTCGAGGTCGGACTCGCGGGCGCTGCGCACCGGCCCGACGACCGGGGGCAGCCGGGTGGCGTAGACCGCCATCAGCCGGCTCAGCCCGCCCTCGACCTGCTCCGCGTACACGATGTCGGCGGCGTTCAGACCGGTCTGGGGGCGGGCCGCTCCCACGTTGTCGATCTTGACGGCGAGGACGGGGCCCGCGTGCTCCGGGCTCGGTGCCGGGGTCCGCGGCGGCTCCTGCACCGGCGTGGGGGTCTTTCCCTTTCCGTCCTGCCTGTTCTCGACGGTGCCGTGCCGCGCCGTGCAGCCCGCCGCCGGGGTGGCCGCCGCCATGGCGGCCAGCAGCGCCACCGCCGAGGCGGCGTACCGCACGCGCACGCTTCGTCTCAAGTCCACCGTTCAGCCCCCGTCTCCGTGTCTCTGTCCTTTGACTGTGTGTTTATCCGCTCATCGGTGGCCATACCCGCTCGGTTCTGATCGAGCGGGCCCGGTGGGCCGATCGGCCCCATCAGCCGGCCGGCGGTTCGGCAGGGCCGGCCCCGGGTACCCGGGCGCGGCACAGGAGAGGCAGAACGACGGAGGGAGCGCGCCGCGATGAAGGCAGTGACGTGGCAGGGCAAGCGCGACGTTCGGGTGGACGAGGTCCCCGACCCGAAGATCCAGGAGCCGACGGACGCCGTCATCCGGATCACCTCGACCGGCCTGTGCGGCTCCGATCTGCACCTCTACGAGGTGCTCACGCCGTTCATGACACCGGGAGACATTCTCGGCCACGAGCCCATGGGCATCGTGGAGGAGGTCGGTGCCGAGGTGCCGAACCTGAAGCCCGGCGACCGGGTGGTCGTACCGTTCCAGATCTCCTGCGGCCACTGCTTCATGTGCTCCGCGGGCCTGACGACCCAGTGCGAGACCACCCAGGTCACCAGCGAGGGCATGGGCGCCGCCCTGTTCGGCTACACCCGCCTGTACGGCGCCGTGCCGGGCGCCCAGGCCGAGTACCTGCGCGTCCCGCAGGCCCAGTTCGGCCCGATCAAGCTCCCCGAGGGCCCGCCCGACGACCGGTTCCTCTACCTCTCGGACGTGCTGCCGACCGCCTGGCAGGCGGTCGCCTACGCCGACGTGCCGCGCGGCGGGAGCGTGGCCGTGCTCGGTCTCGGCCCCATCGGCGACATGGCGTGCCGGATCGCCAAGGCGCGCGGCGCCGAGCGGGTGTTCGGCGTGGACCTGGTCCCGGAACGGCTGGTCCGGGCGCGCCGGAGGGGCGTGGAGACGTACGACCTGCGCGGCTTCGACCACGAGAAGGAACTGGTCGCGGCGATCCGCGACGAGACACACGGGCGCGGGCCCGACGCCGTGATCGACGCGGTCGGCACCGAGGCGCACGGCAGCGCCGCCGCCCGTCTCGTCCAGCAGGCCGCGACGGTGCTGCCGCACGCGCTGAGCGGGCCGCTCGCGGAACGCTTCAGCGTGGACCGGCTCGCCGCCCTGCACACCGCCATCGAACTGGTGCGCCGCGGCGGCACGCTCTCCCTGAGCGGCGTCTACGGCGGCACGGCCGACCCCATGCCGATGATCACGCTCTTCGACAAGCAGATCCAGATGCGCATGGGCCAGGCCAACGTCCGCCGCTGGACCGACGAGATCATGCCCTACCTGACGGACGAGGACCCGCTCGGCGTCGACGACTTCGCCACGCACCGGCTGCCGCTGGCGGACGCCCCACACGCGTACGAGATGTTCCAGCGCAAGCAGGAAGGGGCCGTCAAGGTCGTCATGCGGCCGTGAGTCCGTGAAGGCCGTCGTGCGGCCGTGAGTCCGTCAAGACCGTCGTGCGGCCGAGAGCGCGGGCGGCCCGCGCCCGGACCGCCGCGCCTGGACCGCCGCGCCTGGACCGCCGCGCCTGGAGCGCCGCGCCTGGAGCGCCGCGCCTGGAGCGCCGCGCCTGGAGCGCCGCGCCTGGAGCGCCGCGCCTGGAGCGCCGCGCACGGGCAAGCGCCGCGCACGGGCTCGGGGCCGGCGGGCTCAGGGGCGGGAGCCGAGGACCTCCGCCAGGTCGTAGCGGACCGGCTCCTCCAACTGGGCGTAGGTGCAGCTCTCCGGCGCGCGGTCCGGGCGCCAGCGGCGGAAGCGGGCCGTGTGCCGGAACCGCGCCCCGTTCTCCATGTGGTCGTAGGCCACCTCGGCCACCCGCTCCGGCCGCAGCGGCACCCAGGACAGGTCCTTCTTGCCCGACCAGCGGCTGGGCGCGCCGGGCAGCCGGGCCGCCTCGTGGGCCGTCTCGTCCGACCAGGCCGCCCACGGGTGCCCGGCGACGTCGTCCATCCGCTGCGGCTCCAGCTCCTCGATCAACTCGGCGCGCCGCTTCATCGGGAACGCGGCGGACACGCCGACGTGTTGCAGGGTGCCCCGGTCGTCGTACAGGCCGAGCAGCAGCGAGCCGACGACGGGGCCGCTCTTGTGGTGGCGGTACCCGGCGACCACCACGTCCGCCGTGCGCTCGTGCTTGACCTTGAACATGGCCCGCACGTCCTGGAGATAGCGCAGCCCCGGCGGCTTGGCGACGACACCGTCCAGGCCGGCCCCCTCGTACTGCTCGAACCAGCGCCGGGCCACCTCGATGTCGGTCGTGGCGGGTGCCACGTGCACCGGAGCGGTGACCCCCGCCAGCGCCCGGACCAGCAGCGCCCGCCGGTCGGACAGCGGCACGTCCAGCAGGGACTCGCCGTCCAGGGCGAGCAGGTCGAAGGCCACGAAGGAGGACGGGGTCCGCTCGGCCAGCATCCGCACCCGGGAGTCGGCCGGGTGGATCCGCTCGGTCAGCGCGTCGAAGTCCAGCCGGCCCCCCCGCGCGATCACGATCTCCCCGTCCAGCACGCACCGCGCGGGCAGCCGCTCCTTGAGCGCCTCCACCAGCTCGGGAAAGTACCTGGTCAGCGGCTTCCCCGTGCGGCTGCCGAGCTCGACCTCGGCGCCGTCGCGGAACACGATCGCCCGGAACCCGTCCCACTTCGCCTCGTACTGCATGTCCGGCGGGATCCTCGCCACCGACTTGGCGAGCATCGGCTTCACGGGGGGCATCACCGGCAGGTCCATGCCTAGATTCTGCGCTCGATTCCGCGCGCCCGCGCGCGTGCTCGCCCGGTGTGCGAGGTCAGCGCGCTGCCCCTACCGTGGCTCGCATGGGCGATGCGGTGGAGCTGGAGGTGGGCGGGCGGACCGTACGGCTGTCCAGCCCGGACAAGGTGTTCTTTCCCGAGCGCGGGTTCACCAAGCTGGACATCGCCCGGTACTACCAGGCCGTCGCCCCCGGCATCCTGCGCGCCCTGCGCGACCGCCCCACCACCCTGGAGCGCTACCCGGACGGCATCACCGGCGAGTGGTTCTTCCAGAAGCGGGCGCCCAAGGGCATGCCCGCGTGGATTCCCACCGCCCACATCACCTTCCCCAGCGGTCGCAGCGCCGACGAGATGTGCCCGACCGAGGAGGCGGCCGTGGTGTGGGCCGCCCAGTACGGCACGCTCACCTTCCACCCCTGGCCGGTACGCAGAGACGACGTCGACCACCCCGACGAACTGCGCATCGACCTCGACCCGCAGCCCGGCACCGACTTCGCCGACGCCGTGCGTGCCGCCCACGAACTGCGGTCCGTGCTGGAGGAGTTCGGGGGCCTGCGCGGCTGGCCCAAGACCTCCGGCGGCCGCGGGCTGCACGTGTTCGTGCCGATCCAGCCGCGCTGGACCTTCACCCAGGTACGGCGTGCCGCGATCGCCGTGGGCCGGGAGATGGAACGCCGGATGCCCGAGCACGTGACGATCAAGTGGTGGAAGGAGGAGCGCGGCGCCCGCATCTTCCTGGACTACAACCAGACGGCCCGCGACCGCACCATCGCCTCCGCCTACTCCGTGCGCCCCCGCCCCCACGCGCCCGTCTCGGCGCCCCTGCGCTGGGAGGAGGTCGACGTCGCCCGGCCCCAGGACTTCGACGTGGCCACCATGCCGTCCCGGTTCGCCGAAGTCGGCGACGTGCACGCCGACATGGACGACCACGTCTTCTCCCTGGAGGCGCTGCTGGAACTGGCCGCCCAGGACGAACGCGACCACGGGCTCGGCGACCTGCCCTACCCGCCCGAGTACCCGAAGATGCCGGGCGAGCCGAAGCGCGTCCAGCCGAGCCGGGCGAAGAAGGAGGGCCCGCAAGCCGGCTGACTCCGCCGGCCGAGTGCGCGAGCACCACTGGTGGGAGGCGCGCTTCGGGTCGAGAGCGCTCTCACGGCGGGGCCGGGGCGCGGCTATCCTGATCCAAAACCGCCGGTGAGGAGCGCAGAAGTGACCGAGACAGCGTCGCGTCCCACGTTGGAGGCCGTGGCCGCGCGGGCGGGGGTGTCGCGGGCCACCGTGTCCCGGGTGGTGAACGGCGGCGACGGGGTGAGGGAGCCGCTGGCCGAGCGCGTGCGGCGGGCCGTGGAGGAACTCGGGTACGTGCCGAACCAGGCCGCCCGCAGCCTGGTGACCAAGCGCCACGACGCCGTCGCCGTCGTCGTCGCCGAACCGGAGACCAGGGTCTTCGCCGACCCCTTCTTCGCGCTGCAACTGCGGGGCATCAGCAAGGAGCTGACGGCCCACGACTCGCAACTCGTACTGCTGCTGACGGAGGGGCGCGACGACCACGCCAGGGTCGGGCGCTACCTCGCCGGCGGTCACGTCGACGGCGCGCTCGTGTTCTCGCTGCACCTCGACGACCCGCTGCCGGGGCTGATCCGGCGCGCCGGGGTGCCGACCGTGTTCGGCGGGCGGCCGGGCTGGAGCGACGACACCGGCCCCGGCGCAGCGGACTCCGCGCGGACGGCCGGGAACCCCGCGGTCGTCTACGTCGACAGCGACAACCGGGGCGGGGCGCGGGAGGCCGTACGGTATCTGGTCGGCCTCGGCCGGACCAGGATCGGGCACATCACCGGCGCCCTCGACCAGACCTCGGCGGTGGACCGGCTCGACGGATTCCGGGACGTGATGGTCGACGCCGACCCCCGGCTGATCGTGGAGAGCGACTTCACCCCGGCCGGCGGCGAGCGCGCCATGCGCGAACTCCTCGACCGCTGCCCCGACCTGGACGCGGTGTTCGCCGCGAACGACCTCACCGCCTCCGGTGCCCTGCGCGTGCTGCGCGAGCGCGGGCTGCGGGTCCCCGACGACGTCGCCGTGGTCGGCTTCGACGACATGCTGCCCGTGGCCGAGCAGACCGAGCCGCCGCTGACGACCGTGCGTCAGGACATCGAGGAGATGGGCCGGCTGATGGCCCGCCTGCTGCTGCGCGGCCTCGACGGGCAGGGCGCCGAGGCCGGGGTGGGCGGCGCGCCGCGCAGCGTCATCCTGCCGACGACACTCGTACGGCGCGCGTCCGCGTGAGCCCCGTCGGGCCGCCGGGGTGGCTCACGTCTGCGGCGGGGTGCTCCTGATCACCGCGAAGCGGGCGCCGTAGGGGTCGGCGAGCCGGGCGATACGGCCGACGCCCGTCACGTCGGTGGCGGGCACCCGGACCGTGCCGCCCAGCTCCTCGGCCCTGGCCACCGTCGCGTCCGTGTCCGGGACCTCGAAGTACGGCAGCCAGTACGCGCCCGTCTTCGCCTCGGTCGGGTCGTCGGCGAGGGCCACGATGCCGCCGAACATGGCGTCCTCGCCGCCCTCGGCGGGGTTCACACACGTGTAGGTGCCGCCGGGGAAGGGCACCGCGGAGGTCTCCAGACCCAGCACCTTGTTGTAGAACGCGGCCGCCGCGGCGATGTCCGCCGTGTACAGCTCGACCCAGCACAGCGAGCCCGCCTCGCCGGCCATGTCCACGCCCTTGATCTGCCCCGGCTGCCAGATGCCGAACGGCACGCCCGCCTTGTCGGCGAGGACCGCCATGTGCCCCTCGCCCATCACGTCCATGGGCTGGACCAGCACGGTGCCGTGCGCCTCCTCGGCGGCCTTGGCGGTCGCCGCCGCGTCGGCGCTCTGGAAGTACACGGTCCAGGAGGGCGGCCCCTGCTCCGGCGTGGTCTGCATCCCGCCGGCCACCGTCCTGCCGCCGAGCTGGAAGAAGCCGTAGCCACCGGCCTGCGGCCCGGCCGACTGGAACCGCCAGCCGAAGAGAGCGCCGTAGAAGGAGCCGGCGCCGTCGATGTCGGGGGTGCCGACGTCGATCCAGTTCGGAGCGCCGTTGACGAAACGGGTGGTGAGCATCCATGCCCTCCTTCGAAGGTGCCTGGTGTCTGCACTGCCGAGTCTGTCACCGCCCACCGACAACCGCCGCCGCAACACGACGCCCCCGGCGCCGCCATCACCACCGGGACGCGGGGGCCGCGTGGCGACGACGGCCGGACTGGGGCGCGGCCGCTGCTCGCCCTCGGGGCTTTCGCCCCGGTCGACAGAGGTGGTCGCGAGCGCGGCGGTCGCCCGGGGGGGCGTGGCTGTCCATCCGGCGTGTGGCCGTCGCCCTGGCCAGATGCTCGACCGCCTGCCGCGGTCGCGCTGCTGACGGCAGTCATCTGGTCGCGGTGGTCGGCCCGGTGGCGGTGTTCACCCGGCCGCGGCGGTGGACCCGCCGGCGGTGGTCGCCCGGCAGCGGCGGTCGCCCTCCGCCGAGGCGGTCACCTGGCCCCGGTGGTCGGCCCCGTTGGCGGCGTTCACCCGCCCGCCCCTCTGACGGCGGTCACTTGGTCGCGGTGGTCGGCCCCGTTGGTGGCGTTCACCCGGCCGCGGCGGTGGACCCGCCGGCGGTGGTCGCCCGGCAGCGGCGGTCGCCCTCCGCCGAGGCGGTCACCTGGCCCCGGTGGTCGGCCC
>NZ_JBIAXS010000026.1:0-22700 GCF_042896885.1 Streptomyces sp. NPDC001231 | reverse complement strand
CCGGTGGTGGCGTTCACCCGCCCGCCCCGGTCACCCCGCTGACGGCAGTCACCTGGTCGCGGTGGTCGGCCCGTTGGTGGCGTTCACCCGGCCGCGGCGGTGGACCCGCCGGCGGTGGTCGCCCGGCAGCGGGGGTCGTCCTCCGCCGAGGCCTTCACCCGCCCGCTGCGGTCGTGCCGCTGACGGCGGTCACCTGGCCCCGGTGGTCGGCCCCGGTGGTGGCGTTCACCCGCCCGCCCGGTCACCCCGCTGACGGCAGTCACCTGGTCCTGGTGGTCGGCCCGGTGGTGGCGTTCACCCGGGCCGCGGTGGTCGGCCCGGTGGGCGTCGTTTCCGTCACGTGTGGAGTCGCCTCGTGTTTTCTGGGCGATCCGCGCGCCGCCGTGCGGTGCGGGTCGTCGTGAGGCCATCATCGGGGCGGAGACTGGCCGTGGGGGGCGCGTTGAGTCGGTGTTGATCGAATGTTTCGCGTCGACCGGCACGATCCCGTTCATGCACTTCGAGACGACCACCCCGGCCGGCATCGCCTGGCAGGACCGGGCCCTGTGCGCGCAGACCGGGGCCGACTTCTTCTTTCCCGAGCCGGGCAGCTCGGTGCGTGAGGCGAAGCGCATCTGCGGGATGTGCGAGATGCGCTCGGCCTGCCTGGAGTACGCCCTCGCGAACGACGAACGCTTCGGCGTCTGGGGCGGCCTGTCCGAGAAGGAGCGGCAGGCCCTCGGGCGGACCGAGCGGTCCGCCCCGTGCGCGAACGGCTGATCAGGCGCCGGCCCGCGCCGCCATCCGCGCCCGCCGCGCGGCGAGCCGCTCGTCGAACTTCGTCGCCTCGTCGTTCAGCCCGCCCATGAACAGGCCCAGCTCCTCCTGCGCCTGCAGGCCCTCGGGGCCGAGGCCGTCGATCTCCAGCACCTTCAGGAAGCGCAGCACCGGCTGGAGCACGTCGTCGTGGTGGATGCGCAGGTTGTAGACCCCGCCGATGGCCATCTGGGCCGCCGCCCGCTCGAAGCCGGGCATGCCGTGGCCGGGCATGCGGAAGTTGACCACCACGTCCCGCACGGCCTGCATGGTCAGGTCGG
Organism: Streptomyces sp. NPDC001231; assembly: GCF_042896885.1. NCBI lineage: Bacteria > Bacillati > Actinomycetota > Actinomycetes > Kitasatosporales > Streptomycetaceae > Streptomyces > Streptomyces sp. NPDC001231. The sequence goes on along the minus strand of NZ_JBIAXS010000026.1, from coordinate 21,624 downwards.
GCGCGATCTCGAAGGCCGCCTTGAGCAGGTTGCGGTAGAAGACCATGTGCAGGTTCTCGTCCGTCGCGATGCGCGCCAGCATGCGGTCGCAGACCGGATCGCCGGACTGGTGCCCGGTGTTGCGGTGCGAGATACGGGTGGCGAGCTCCTGGAAGGCGACGTACGCGACCGAGTGCAGCATCGAGTGCCGGTTGTCGGACTCGAAGCCCTCGCTCATGTGCGCCATCCGGAACTGCTCCAGCTTGTCCGGGTCGACCGCGCGCGAGGCGAGCAGGTAGTCGCGCATCACGATGCCGTGCCGGCCCTCCTCGGCCGTCCAGCGGTGCACCCACGTGCCCCAGGCGCCGTCCCGGCCGAACAGGGTGGCGATCTCGTGGTGGTAGCTGGGGAGGTTGTCCTCGGTCAGCAGGTTGACCACCAGGGCGATCCGGCCGACATCCGTGACCTTGGACTGCTCCTTGTCCCAGGCCTCGCCGTCCTCGAAGAGGCCGGGGAAGTTGCGGCCGTCGCTCCAGGGCACGTACTCGTGCGGCATCCAGTCCTTGGCGACCGTCAGATGCCGGTTCAGCTCCTTCTCGACCACTTCCTCCAGCGCGTACAGCAGCCGCGCGTCGGTCCACGTGGACGGGCTGCCGAGGTGAGGGGAGGTGAGGGTCACGGAAACTCCAGGGGGACGCGCGGGGAAGCGGTGGCGGGCAGGGCGGAACGGAACGAGCCCGGCGAGCGGTGCACGGGAACCTACGGGATCGTAGGCTACGAATCCGTAGGTTACGAATCCGTAGGTTAAGTTCGCCGTAAAGGTGGCTGATCAGAAGGGTGCCGCAAAGAAGTTGACGGACGCCCAGAAGCATCCCAGGATCGCAGGTCCAGGGGCTGGGAGAGACGCCGCCCGCCTTGTCAGGCGTACAACTCCCGCAGCCGCACCGAGAGGCACGTCACACAGCCTTCGAGCTTCTCGAACTCGCCGATGTCCACCACGACCGGCTCGAAGCCGAGGTCGCCCAGCAGTTCCGCCGTCTTCGGCGCGCTCGCCGCCATCAGCAGCCTGTCGCCGCCGAGCAGCACCACATGGCCGCCGGACTCCTCCGGCACCGGCAGGAAACGCGGGTACAGCGACGGCGTGTCCACCTTCGGGATGTGCCCGATGACCGTCCCGTCGGGCAGCGCCGTCACCGCCGACTTCAGATGCAGCACCTTGCTCACCGGTACGGTCACGACCCGCGCCCCGAGCGGCTCGAACACGGCCCGCAACTGCTGCACGCCGACCGCGTTGGTGCGCCCGCCACGGCCGACGTAGACCGTGTCGCCGACCTTCAGCACGTCCCCGCCGTCCAGCGTGCCCGGCTCCCGGACCCAGTTCACCGAGCAGCCCAGACGGGCCACGGCCTGCTCCACCCCGGCGGTCTCGCCCCGCCGGGACCGGGCGCCCGGACGGGTGATCAGGGCGACGTTCCGGTAGACGACGACGGTGTCCTCCACGAACACCGCGTCGGGGCAGTCGTCGGCCGGTTCGACCTCGACCGTCTCCCAGCCGTGGCCGCGCAGCGCCTCGACGTACGTCTCCCACTGCCGCACCGCCAGTTCGACGTCGACCTCCTGCCGCTCGACATGGGTCACCAGCCCTTCGGCGAGCCGCGGACCGGGGTGGCGGACGAGGGCCTTCTTGCTGGGCACGAGGGGCCTTTCGTGTCTACGCGTGGGCGGTTCCCGGCGCGGCCGTGACCGCACCGGGCCGCCATCATGCGACAAGCGTCCGCCCCGACAAAAGCCCGCCGAACCCCGGGGCCTCTCGTTCGGATCACGCCGGGCTCGCGGGCCCTGGCACCGTTCCCCCGAGCTCTTCGAGCAGGGGGTACCCCCAGCCGCGTTGTCGTCGGGCGGCAGGGCTCCGCCCTGCCGCCCTCCTCCGCCTCGCGATCCACGGCACCAGACCCCGCTCCCTGATCCGGCCCGATCCAGACGAAAGACCCTAGGCGGGATCCACGACGGATTCCCAGGTGGTCTCCCGCAGTTCTCCTTCCTCCAGCAGGAGCCAGCGGGTGATGCCGAGGGACTCCAGGAACGGCAGGTCGTGGCTGGCCACGATCAGAGCACCCTCGTAGGACTCCAGGGCCGTCGTCAGCCGGCGCACGCTCGCCATGTCCAGGTTGTTGGTCGGCTCGTCGAGCATGAGCAACTGCGGCGCGGGCTCCGCCAGCAGCAGCGCGGCCAGTGCGGCCCGGAAGCGTTCGCCGCCGGACAGCGTCGCCGCGAGCTGGTCGGCGCGGGCGCCCCGGAACAGGAAGCGGGCCAGCCGGGCCCGGATCCGGTTGTTGGTGGCGCCCGGCGCGAGACGGGCCACGTTCTCGGCCACGCTCAGCTCGCCGTCGAGGATGTCCAGCCGCTGCGGCAGGAACCGCGCCGGCACATGCGCGGTCACCTCGCCCGACAGCGGTGGCAGCTCCCCGGCGACGGTGCGCAGCAGCGTCGTCTTGCCCGCCCCGTTGCGCCCGATCAGCGCGACCCGCTCGGGACCGCGCAGGTCGAGACCTCCGTCCACGCGCGCGCCGTAAGCCAGTTCCAGATCCCGCAGGGTGAGCACGGTACGGCCCGGCGGTACGGCCGTGTTCGGCAGGTCGACGCGGATCTCGTCGTCGTCCCGCACCGCCTCCACCGCCTCGTCGAGCCGTTCCCTGGCCTCGGCGAGCCGCTCCTCGTGCAGGATGCGGTGCTTGCCCGCGGACTCCTGCGCCGCGCGCTTGCGGGCACCCATGACGATCTTCGGCTCGCGCTTCTGGTCCCACATCTTCTGTCCGTACCGCTTGCGCCGGGCCAGCTTGACCTGGGCGTCGGCCAGTTCCCGCTGCTGCTTGCGCAGGTCGGCCTCGGCGACGCGCACCATGCGCTCGGCAGCCTCCTGCTCCAGGGCGAGGGCCTCCTCGTACGCCGAGAAGTTCCCGCCGTACCAGGTGACCCGGCCGGAGCCGAGGTCGGCGATCTGGTCCACCAGCTCCAGGAGTTCGCGGTCGTGGCTGACCACGACCAGCACGCCCGGCCAGGACTCGACGGCCGCGTACAGCCGGCGGCGCGCGTACAGGTCGAGGTTGTTGGTCGGCTCGTCCAGCAGCAGCACGTCCGGCCGGCGCAGCAGCAGCGCGGCCAGCCGCAGCAGCACCGACTCGCCGCCCGAGACCTCGCCGATGGTGCGGTCCAGGTCGATCCGGCCGAGCCCGAGCTCGCCGAGGGTGGCCAGGGCGCGCTCCTCCACGTCCCAGTCGTCGCCGACCGTCTCGAAGTGCTCCTCGGAGACGTCACCGGCCTCGATGGCGTGCAGCGCGGCCCGCTGCACGGCGATGCCGAGCGCCTCGTCGACCCGCAGCGCGGTGTCGAGCGTGACGTTCTGCGGAAGGTGTCCCACCTCGCCGGCGACGCGGACGGTACCGTCGGCCGGTCCGAGCTCGCCGGCGATCAGCTTCAACAGGGTGGACTTTCCTGAGCCGTTGACACCGACCAGGCCGGTCCTGCCGGGACCGAAGGCGATGTCGAGGCCGGTGAAGACGGGGCTGCCGTCGGGCCAGGCGAAGGAGAGGGAGGTACAGGTGATGGATGAGGACATGGGCGCCTCGCGATTGCTGGGTGCGGTCAGGGGCAGACGCGTGTGAGACACCGCAGGGCGAGGTCACCGTGTGGAACGGGGGTCACGGGGCATGAGAAGAGCCCTGGGCCGGATTTCCTTCGGGACGGCTCGGACGCCGAGGTCGCGCGCCACGCACACACCTGACCGGTGCGACGCGGTGCCTCAGGACCTCAGACGAGCAACGTCCTTCTCCAATCGACGGCAACAGAACCGCTGCAAACGGTAGGAGGGGCCGGGACACCTGTCAAAGAAATAATGGGTGGGCCCGGGCCCCCCGGAAGGAGGCCCCCGTGCCCGACGGTTCGCTCTCGCTGCCCGCGCGGCTGTACCTGCTGGCCTGGGACACCGAGCGGCTGAAGATCACCGGCACCGCCCAACTGCACCACCTGGTCCGGGCCGGCGCCCTGACCGAGCTGGCCCAGCGCGGGCTGCTCGTCGACGACGACGGTGTCGCCGTACCCGCCGGCCTGGACGCCGACACCGGGGACCCGGTGCTCGACGGACTGCTCGAACTCGTCCGGGAGTCCCGGCCCCGCCGCTGGAAGGCCTGGGTGACGCTGCACGCCAGGACCACCCTCGACGCCGTGCGGGAGCAGCTGGCCGCCGAAGGGTTCCTGCGCGCCGAGCGGCGCCGGGTCCTCGGTGTCCTCCCGTCCGTGGACTACGCCCTGGAGCGCGTCGCCGTCGTGGACGCGCTGCGGGAGGAGGCACGCCGGGCGCTGGAGGGCCCGCTGCCGGCCGCGGAGGTCTCCGAACGCGACGCGGCCGTCGTCGCCCTCGCGGCCGCCGCCGAACTGCGCACCCTGGTGCCCGCCAAGGAGCGCAGGCGACACCGGCAGCGCATCGAGGAGCTGACCGAGCGCAGCGGAGCCGCGGCCCCCGCGCTGCGCCGGGTGGTGCGCGAGGTGAGCGCGGCGGTGGTCATGGCGACCACCGCGGCCGCCGCCGCGGCGAGCGGCTGACCGGAACGGTCCGGGCCCCGGGGCCATCGATCCCGGGGCCCGGACCGGGGGCGACGGGCCCGGGACCGGGCGGGTGCCGTCAGCAGGCGTCCCGCATCAGCTCCGCCAGATCGTGGTCCAGGTCGAACTGGAGGTGCTCCAGACCGAGCGGCACCAGCTCACTCGTGGCCTCCAGGAAGCGCCGTATCTCACCGCTGTGGACGTGCACCACCGCCTTGCCCTCGGGGGCGTGGAACTCCAGGACGGTGCGGTCGAACCCGTACGGCCGCACCCGTACGTCGCCGTCGCCCTCGGGCTCCCTCAGACCGGCCGCCAGCAGGTCACGGGCGAAGAGCCAGCAGACGTCCACGCCTTCGAGGGTGGCCGGGGCCGGGAAGGTCATACGGACGGCGAACGGGTCGCGCCGGTCGTAGTGCAGCGTGGCGGGAATGCTGGGCATCCGTGGCGTGGCGGAGACCAGGCGCGCCTCCACGAACTGCTCGATGTCGGTGGACAAGGCCTTGCTCCCTTGTGACGGCTGGACGAACCTCCGGGCGGATGAGGCCGGGCACTGGAAGAGACGACGGAAGCCGCCGATCCGTGCACACGAGGAGTGAGTGACCTCCGTCACCGCGATCATTCACGGACGTGACGCGGCTGTCGCGTCGCTCGACTGGAGGACTGGATATCGCCCGATATGGCGAACCGATCCAGAATTGCGGGTATCCGTTCCTTGCACAGAAAGGAAGTGAACGGCATGCCACGCGGTTCCAGTTCCAAGCGCGAGCGCCAGTACGAGCACATCAAGCAGAGCGCGCAGGGCCGGGGGGAGAGCACCGAACGCGCCAGGGAGATCGCCGCGCGCACGGTGAACAAGGAGCGTGCCCGCAGCGGCGAGTCGAAGACCGTCGGCCGCACCTCCATCCAGGACATGTCCTCCGGCAGGCGGGGCGGGCAGCGTTCGGGCCGGGGCTCCGAGGGGCCCACCTACGACCAGCTCTACGAGGAGGCCAAGCGGCGCAACATCCACGGTCGCTCGGACATGAACAAGCAGCAGCTGCGGCAGGCCCTGGGCAGAGGCTGACCCCGGCGCCCAGCCGGGCGGGCCCGCCTCCGGTCAGGAACGCGGGCCCGCCCCGCCGTTCCGTACCCGGTGGCCGTACGCTCGGCCCATCATGACGACGACCGTACGCATTCCCGAGGGCTGGCCCGCCACCGAGGAGCAGGCCCGCGCCGTCCAGGACGAGTTGCGCGAACGGGTGGTGCGGGACGAGCCGGGCCCGCCGCCCGGTACGGGCCACGTCACGGGAGTCGACGTGGCCTACGACGACGAGCGGGACCTCGTCGCGGCGGCGGCCGTCGTCCTGGACGCGGCCACCCTGCGCGTCGTCGCCGGGACCACCGCCGTCGGGCGGATCTCCTTCCCGTACGTGCCGGGGCTGCTGGCCTTCCGTGAGATCCCCACCGTGCTCGCCGCGCTGGACGCCCTGCCCTGCCCGCCCGGCCTGGTCGTCTGCGACGGCTACGGCCTGGCCCACCCCCGGCGCTTCGGACTGGCGAGCCACCTCGGTGTGCTGACCGGGCTGCCGACGATCGGCGTCGCCAAGAATCCGTTCACCTTCACCCACGAGGATCCGGACACCCCGCGCGGCAGCGCCTCCCCGCTGCTCGCCGGCGTCGACGAGGTCGGCCGGGCCCTGCGCACCCGGGACGGCGTCAAGCCGGTCTTCGTCTCCGTCGGCCACCGGGTGAGCCTGGACAACGCCTGCGCGCACACCCTCGCCCTCACCCCGGACTACCGCCTCCCGGAGACGACCCGCCGCGCCGACGCCCTGTGCCGCCGCGCCCTCCGGGAGGCGACGGCGGACAGGTCCTAGCAGGGCGCGGGCGCGGAGCCGCGTGTCCGGTCCCGAGGCCCGGTCCCGAGGCCCGGTCCCGGGGGCCGGTTCCGGGGTCCGGCTCCGAGACTCGGTCGTGAGTACGCCATCTGAGTATCCGTACGGATGTGGCCGGTGGGGCTCACGGGCAGGCTGGGGCGCATGACGACGCCCCGTTCCCACAAGCCCCTCACCGACCCGGCCCGCCCCGTGGAGCGTGCCGTGAACGCCACCCTGATCCTCGCCGTGCTGGCCGGGCTCGGCTGGATAGGCGGGATGATCTGGACCGTGGCCGAATGGTCGCTGTGAACCGGTCGGGTCCTAGCTAGGCCCTGTCGTCACATTCCCGCCTGCCGCTCGGCGTCTGGCACGCACTCCCCCCAAGCTCTTCGAGCAGGGGGGACTCCCAGCCGCGTTGCCGAACCGCCCACGTGGCTCCGCCACGAGGACGCTCCGGCGCCTTGCGATCGCACGCACCGGACGCCGCGCGGCCCGCCCTTCGGGCGGACGACGGGAATGTGAGACAGGCTCTAGCGGCTCGTCGCGATCCGGAAGGTGATGCCCGCCCGGCGCAGGCGGTCGATGAGGGCGTCGCCCATGGCCACCGCCGTGGTGACCTGGCCCGCCGTCCGCGGGAGGTCGTCGAGGGCCAGAGCGAGCGCCGCCTCGGCGAACATCTTCGCCGTCTCGCCGTACCCCGGGTCGCCGCCCGCCACCTCGGTGAACACCCGCCGTCCGCCGCCCTCGCCCACGAACCGCACCGAGAACCAGCTCCTGGCCCGCTTCTCCGCGCTGGGCCCCTCACCGGGCTGCAGTCGTCCGGACAACCAGCGCCGGGCGGGGGGCAGTTGGGCGGCGGCCATGACCGCGCCGAGGGCGGCGGCACCGCCCACGGCGACCGGCAGGTGCCGTACGGCCGCGTAGTGGCGGTAGCGGAAGTCCGGGCCGTAACGTTCCAGCACGCGCGCGGAGCGCCGCACGATCTGCGGGTCGATGGTCGGCAGCGGCACCGCCCAGGCGCCCACCTCCCCGGCGAACCGCGGCGCGCCCGTCGGCGTGACCGCCCGCCGCCCCAGCAGCCGCGGCTCGTGCCGCGCCCGGTCCCGCGCGGCGGCCCGGATCCGCAGGGGACGGGCGAACTGGCTGAGCGCCGACGCGAGGGTCCCGCCCGAGAAGGCGGCGTCCGCCCGGACGAATCCGTCCACGGTCAGCGGTACGCCCTCCGGCAGCTGCCGGACGGTGAAGTACACGCCCAGGTCGGGCGGGACGGAGTCGAAGCCGCAGGCGTGCACCAGGCGTGCCCCGGTCTCGCGCGCGCGTGCGTCGTGCCGGACGTACACCAGGTCCACGAACTCGGGCTCGCCGCACAGGTCCAGGTAGTCCGTGCCGGTGTCGGCGCAGGCTGCGACGAGCGCCTCGCCCATGGCCGCGTACGGGCCCACGGTCGTGGCCAGCACACGCGCCTGCCGGGCGAGGTCGCGCAGGGAGTCCGGGTCGGCCGCGTCCGCGCGTAGCACTCCGACGGACGCACCCGAGGGCAGCCGCTCGCGCAGTTCCTTCAGCCGTTCCTCGCTGCGACCGGCGATCGCCCAGCGCAGCCCCTCGGGGGCGTGCGCGGCGAGGTACTCGGCGGTGAGCGCCCCCACGAAGCCGGTGGCTCCGAAGAGGACGATGTCGTACGGACGGTCGGAGTTTTTCAGCCTGCTCATGACACTCCTCGCTCTCGCAGCCCGCGCCGCTGCCCGTGGCCGAGGCTAGCGTGAGGAGTGCGCGGTCCGGCGGCGAGGTCCCTGGGGTGACGGTCCGGCGGTGCGGGATACGACCACGAGGCCACCGGGTACGCCTCGGCTAAGCGCTTGCTCGCCGAGGGCTTGTATCCGCTGGAACACGTTCTTAGCATCATCGGTGTTACATCGGTTGTGTCACAGTGAGGGGACCGGATGGCAACGGCAGAGGCGGCGGGGCCGCACGGCCCGCTGACCGGTGTGCGCGTGGTCGAGCTGGCCGGCATCGGTCCCGGCCCGTTCGCAGCGATGCTGCTGGCCGACCTGGGCGCCGACGTCGTCCGGGTGGACCGCCCCGGCGGCACCGGACTCGGCATCGACCCCGCCCACGACATCACCAACCGCAACAAGCGCTCGGTGGTCGTCGACCTGAAGTCCCCGGGCGGCCCCGCCCGCGTCCTCGACCTCGCCGCCCGCGCCGACATCCTCATCGAGGGCTACCGCCCCGGCGTCGCCGAGCGCCTCGGCGTCGGCCCCGGGGCCTGCCACGCCCGCAACCCGCGGCTGGTCTACGGCCGGATGACCGGGTGGGGCCAGGACGGACCGCTCGCCCCGCGCGCGGGACACGACATCGCCTACATCGCCGTGACCGGCACCCTCGGCATGATCGGCGAACCGGACGCACCCCCGGCCGTTCCCGCCAACCTCCTCGGCGACTACGCCGGGGGCTCCCTCTACCTCGTGGTCGGCGTCCTCGCCGCCCTGCACCACGCGCGCGCGACCGGCGCCGGCCAGGTCGTGGACGCCGCGATCGTCGACGGCACCGCCCACCTCTCCGCGATGATCCACGGCATGCTCGCCGCCGGCGTCTGGCAGGACCGGCGTGGGGCCAACCTCCTGGACGGCGGCTGCCCGTACTACGGCACCTACGAGACCGCGGACGGCCGGTACATGGCGGTCGGCGCCCTGGAGCAGCGGTTCTACGACGAGTTCACCGGACTGCTCGGCCTGGTTGAGCACGCCGGGGCCCGTACCGACCACACCCGCTGGGGGGAACTGCGCGAGGCGGTCGCGGCCCGCTTCAAGTCCCGCACCCAGCAGGAGTGGACCGCGGTCTTCGAGGGCTCCGACGCCTGCGTGGCCCCGGTGCTGTCGCTGCGCGAGGCCCCGCACCACCCGCACCTCGCCGCCCGCGGCACCTTCACGGAGCACTCCGGCCTCACCCAGCCCGCCCCCGCGCCCCGCTTCTCCGCCACCCCCACCGCCGTCCGCACCGGCCCCGCCCGGCCCGGCGACGGCACGGCGGCCGTGGCCCGCGACTGGGACCTGCCCGCACTCCTGGCGGACGGGAAGGACGGGATGGCCGGGACGGACGGGACGGACGGGAAGACAGATGATGGGGAGGACGGCTCCTGACGGACCCACGACCGCGACACGCTCCCCCGACCCGCCCCGGGTCCCCCCACCCGCCCCCAGGACACCACCCTCGTCGAAAGGCTTGTCAGTGAGCACCGAAGCGTACGTGTACGACGCGATCCGCACCCCGCGCGGGCGCGGCAAGGCCAACGGCGCCCTGCACGGCACGAAGCCCATCGACCTGGTCGTCGGCCTCATCCACGAGATCCGCGACCGCTTCCCCGGACTCGACCCGGCCGCCGTCGACGACATCGTGCTGGGCGTCGTCGGCCCGATCGGCGACCAGGGCTCCGACATCGCCCGGATCGCCGCCATCGCCGCGGGACTGCCGGACACGGTGGCCGGTGTGCAGGAGAACCGCTTCTGCGCCTCCGGCCTGGAGGCCGTCAACCTGGCGGCCGCCAAGGTGCGCTCCGGCTGGGAGGACCTGGTCCTCGCAGGCGGCGTCGAGTCGATGTCCCGGGTGCCGATGGCCTCCGACGGCGGCGCCTGGTTCAACGACCCGATGACCAACCTCGCCGTCAACTTCGTACCGCAGGGCATCGGCGCCGACCTGATCGCCACCATCGAGGGCTTCTCCCGGCGGGACGTCGACGAGTACGCGGCCCTGTCCCAGGAGCGCGCGGTCACCGCCTGGAAGGAGGGCCGCTTCGACCGCTCCGTCGTCCCGGTCAGGGACCGCAACGGGCTCGTCGTCCTCGACCACGACGAGCATCCGCGCCCCGGCACCACCGCCGACTCGCTGGCGGCGCTCAAGCCGTCCTTCGCGGACATCGGCGAGCTGGGCGGCTTCGACGCCGTCGCCCTGCAGAAGTACCACTGGGTGGAGAAGATCGACCACGTCCACCACGCGGGCAACTCCTCCGGCATCGTCGACGGCGCCTCGCTCGTCGCCGTCGGCTCCCGCGAGGTCGGCGAGCGGTACGGGCTCACCCCCCGCGCGCGGATCGTCTCCGCCGCCGTCTCCGGCTCCGAGCCCACCATCATGCTCACCGGGCCCGCTCCCGCCACCCGCAAGGCGCTCGCCAGGGCCGGCCTGACCATCGACGACATCGACCTCGTCGAGATCAACGAGGCGTTCGCGGCGGTCGTGCTGCGCTTCGTGAAGGACATGGGCCTGTCCCTGGACAAGGTCAACGTCAACGGCGGCGCCATCGCGCTGGGACACCCGCTCGGCGCCACCGGCGCGATGATCCTCGGCACCCTCGTCGACGAACTGGAGCGCCAGGACAAGCGCTACGGCCTAGCGACCCTCTGCGTCGGCGGCGGCATGGGCATCGCCACGATCGTCGAGCGCGTCTGACCCGCCCCCAGCGACGCCCTCAGAACCCAGACTTCAACGGAGACCCCGACATGACCGAGAGCACCACCATCCGCTGGGAGCAGGACGACACCGGCGTCGTCACCCTCGTCCTCGACGACCCCAACCAGTCCGCGAACACGATGAACCAGGCGTTCCGCGACTCCCTCGCCGCCGTCGCCGACCGGCTGGAGAGGGAGCGGGAATCCGTCCGCGGCGTCATCCTCACCTCCGCGAAGAAGACCTTCTTCGCGGGCGGCGACCTGCGCGACCTGATCCGGGTCACCCCGGACACCGCCCAGGAGCTGTTCGACGGCGGCCTCGCGCTCAAGCGGAACCTGCGCCGTATCGAGACCCTGGGCAAGCCCGTCGTCGCCGCGATCAACGGCGCGGCCCTGGGCGGCGGTTACGAACTCGCCCTGGCCTGCCACCACCGGATCGCGCTCGACACCCCCGGTACGAAGATCGGCTGCCCCGAGGTGACCCTCGGCCTGCTCCCCGGCGGCGGCGGGGTGGTCCGCACCGTACGGCTGCTGGGCATCACCGACGCCCTGCTCAAGGTGCTGCTCCAGGGCAACCAGTACGACGCGCGGCGCGCCCAGGAGAACGGGCTCGTCGACGAAGTGGCCACCTCCCATGAGGAGTTGCTGGCCAAGGCCCGCGCCTTCATCGACGCCAACCCCGAGTCGCGACAGCCATGGGACAAGCCCGGCCACCGCATTCCGGGCGGCACCCCGGCGAACCCGAAGTTCGCCGCCAACCTGCCCGCCTTCCCGGCCAGCCTGCGCAAGCAGACGAACGGCGCCCCCTACCCGGCCCCGCGCAACATCCTGGCCGCCGCCGTCGAGGGCGCCCAGGTCGACTTCGAGACCGCCCAGGTCGTCGAGGCCCGCTACTTCGTGGAACTGGCCGCGGGGCAGACCTCGAAGAACATGATCCAGGCGTTCTTCTTCGACCTCCAGGCCGTCAACTCCGGGGCCAGCCGGCCCCAGGGCGTCGAACCCCGCCAGGTCCGCAAGGTGGCCGTCCTCGGCGCCGGGATGATGGGCGCGGGCATCGCCTACGCGTGCGCCCGCGCGGGCATCGAGGTCGTCCTGAAGGACGTGTCCCCGGAGGCCGCCGGCAAGGGCAAGGGCTACTCGGAGAAGCTGTGCGCCAAGGCCGTCGCCAAGGGCCGTACCAGCCAGGAGAAGGCGGACGCGGTGCTCGCCCGCATCACGCCCACCGCGGAGGTCGCCGACCTAGCGGGCTGCGACGCGGTGATCGAGGCCGTCTTCGAGGACCCGGCGCTCAAGCACAAGGTGTTCCAGGAGATCGAGCAGGTCGTCGCGCCGGACGCGCTGCTGTGCTCCAACACCTCCACCCTGCCCATCACCCTGCTCGCCGAAGGCGTGGAGCGCCAGGCCGACTTCATCGGGCTGCACTTCTTCTCACCCGTGGACAAGATGCCCCTGGTCGAGATCATCAAGGGCGAGCGCACCGGCGACGAGGCACTGGCCCGCGCCTTCGACCTGGTCCGGCAGATCAACAAGACCCCGATCGTCGTCAACGACTCGCGCGGCTTCTTCACCTCCCGGGTCATCGGCCAGTTCATCAACGAGGGCGTGGCGATGGTCGGCGAGGGCATCGAGCCCGCGTCGGTGGAACAGGCGGCGGCCCAGGCGGGCTACCCGGCCAAGGTGCTGTCCCTGATGGACGAGCTGACCCTCACGCTGCCCCGGAAGATCCGGGCCGAGTCGCGGCGGGCGGTGGAGGAGGCGGGCGGTACCTGGACCCCGCATCCCGCGGACGCGATCGTCGACCGCATGGTCGACGAGTTCGGCCGCACGGGCCGCAGCGGCGGCGCCGGCTTCTACGACTACGGCGAGGACGGCGCTCGCGCCGGACTGTGGCCGGGTCTGCGTGAGCACTTCACGACACCGGGGTACGAGATCCCCTTCCGGGACATGCAGGAGCGCATGCTCTTCGCCGAGGCGCTCGACACGGTCAGGCTCCTGGAGGAGGGCGTCCTGACCTCCGTCGCCGACGCCAACATCGGCTCGGTCCTCGGCATCGGCTTCCCCGGCTGGACCGGCGGGGTGCTGCAGTACATCAACGGCTACGACGGCGGCGCCGGGGCAGGGGCCGGTCTGCCCGGCTTCGTGGGACGCGCGCGGGAACTCGCCGAGCGCTACGGCGAGCGGTTCACCCCGCCGGCGCTGCTGGTGGCGAAGGCGGAGAAGGGGGAGACCTTCACCGACGCGCGCTGACGGGCCGCTCAGCCGGACGGCGGCTCCTGGGTCCTCCGGGGATCCGCTCCCCGGGGGCCCTCCCGTCCGGCCGTGTCCAGCCACTCCCGCAGCGCCTCCTTCAGCGAGCGCTGGAAGGTGGTCAGCAGGGCCTGCACCACCAGGGGGTGCATATGGGCGGACAGGGACTTCACATCCTGGGTGTCGCGTTCGGCGACGGCGTCGCGCAGCAGCTTCGACAGCTCGTGGGCGGCGGTACGCGCGTGCTCGGTCAGCACCGTACGGGCGGCGAGGATCGTCTCCTGGGACAGGGGCACGTCCAGGAGCTCCACGCCGAGCCGCAGCAGACCGGTGTCGACGCGGAAGGACTCGCCGTCGGCCTCGACGACGTTCATCGCGGCCAGCCGCCGGACGTCCTCCTCGCCGAGCGGCCGGCCGGCCCGTCGCTCCAGCTCCCGCCGGGACAGCGACTCCACGGTGTCCGGCGCCCAGGACGCGACCACCGCGCGGTGGATGGCGAGGTCGTGCGGGGTGAGGTCGGGCGGCAGTTGGCGCAGATGGCGCTCGATCGCGGCGAGCGTCATGCCCCGCAGCTGCATCTCCTCGATCAGCGCCAGGCGCGCCAGGTGCTCCCGGCCGTAGCGGCCCACCCGGCGCGGACCGATCACCGGCGGCGGCAGCAGGCCCCGGCCGCTGTAGAAGCGGACCGTGCGCACCGTGACGCCGGCCCGCGCGGCCAGCTCGTCGATCGTGAGGGTCGGCTCGTCGGCGTCGGTCGTCATCGCAGCAGTATCGCTGTCCCACCGATGCTGTGAAAGCCCTGACCTGCCGGTGTACGGCTGGTGACCGACGAGTGAATGACGCGTGTGAGAATTCCCGCTCTGTGACGTACGCCATCGCAGGGGAATCGACCGCCAGGGAAGCTGCCGTTCTGGTCTGTGCCGCGACATGGGTGGTGCGGGCCGCAACACGTACGGACACCCGGGCGCGTGCCTGGGGCACCAGAAAGTGGAACCACCCTTGAGCAAGGATGCCGTGCCCACGGCACAGGTCGCCCCCCACCCCCAGGCGACCGGGACGCCCGCCGACGCGGGCGACGCCGGATACAGCAAGGACCTCAAGCACCGCCACGTCAACATGATCGCCATCGGCGGCGCAATCGGCACCGGACTCTTCCTGGGAGCGGGCGGTCGCCTGCACAACGCGGGCCCCGGGCTGGCGCTGGCCTACCTCGTGTGCGGCGTCTTCGCGTTCTTCGTCGTCCGTGCCCTCGGCGAGCTGGTCCTGTACCGGCCCTCGTCCGGCTCGTTCGTGTCGTACGCGCGCGAGTTCCTCGGCGAGAAGGGCGCCTACGTCGCCGGCTGGATGTACTTCCTGAACTGGTCGACGACTGGTATCGCCGACATCACGGCGATCGCGCTCTACACGCACTACTGGAGCATGTTCACGTCCGTCCCGCAGTGGGTGCTCGCGCTGATCGCCCTCGCCGTGGTCCTCGCCGTGAACCTGATCTCGGTGAAGATCTTCGGCGAGATGGAGTTCTGGTTCGCGATCGTCAAGGTCGCCACCCTGGTCGGCTTCATGCTGATCGGCGTCTTCCTGCTGGCCACGCAGCACGACGTCGGCGGCCGGACCCCGGGCCTGAGCTCGATCACCGACCACGGCGGGTTCTTCCCGCACGGCGTGATGCCGGTCGTCCTCGTCATGCAGGGCGTGATCTTCGCCTACTCCGCCCTGGAGATGATCGGTGTCGCCGCCGGTGAGACCGCCGAGCCGGAGAAGGTCATTCCGCGCGCGGTGAACTCGATCATGTGGCGGGTGGGTCTGTTCTACGTCGGCTCGGTCATCCTGCTCGCCCTGCTGCTGCCCGGTTCGGTCTACTCGGCCGGGGAGAGCCCCTTCGTCACCGTCCTGTCGCGGATCGGCATCCCGGCGGCCGGCGACGTCATGAACCTCGTCGTGCTCACGGCCGCCATGTCGTCGCTGAACTCCGGCCTGTACACCACCGGCCGCATCCTGCGCTCCATGGCCGCGGCGGGCTCCGCTCCGAAGTTCACCGGGGTGATGAGCCGCACCCGGGTCCCCTACGGCGGCATCCTCCTGACCTGCGCGGTCTGCGTACTCGGCGTCGGCCTGAACTACCTCATGCCCAGCCAGGCCTTCGAGATCGTGCTGAACGTCGCCTCCCTCGGCATCGTCAGCACCTGGGTGACCATCATGATCTGCCACCTGGTCTTCGTCCGCCGCGCCAAGGCCGGCCTGCTCACCCGCCCGCACTTCCGCCTTCCCGGCAGCCCGGTCACCGAGATCGCCACGATCGCCTTCTTCGTCGGCTGCCTTGCCATGATGTGGAACGACCCCGAGGTGGGTCGCAAGACCCTCCTGCTGATCCCGCTGATCGCCCTGCTTCTGGTCGCCGGCTGGTTCGGCGTCCGCGGCCGCGTCTCCCGGACGGCCGACCGGGAGCTCTCCGAAATCACGGAGTAACGGCCCCACCCCGCTGTCAGTGCCACCCCGTACGGTGGCGTCATGCCGGAGATCATGTACATCCGGGGTGACGCCACCGAGCCCTCGGCCGAGGACGTCAAGGTGATCGCCCACGTCTGCAACGACATCGGCGGCTGGGGGAGGGGCTTCGTCCAGGCCCTCTCCCGGCGCCGGCCGGAGCCGGAGGCCGCGTACCGGGCCTGGCACCGGGACCGTGCGCACAACGACTTCGGCCTCGGTGCCGTCCAGCTCGTCCGGGTGGAGCCGGACGTGTGGGTGGCCAACATGATCGGTCAACGCGGCATCCGGCGGAGAGGCGAGGCCATCGCGCCCGTGCGGTACGAGGCGATCGACACCGCACTGGACCGGCTCGCCGTCCGTGCGGTCGAGCTCGGCGCGTCCGTCCACATGCCCCGGATAGGCTGCGGCCTGGCCGGCGGCACCTGGGACCGGGTCGAGCCGCTGATCGATAAGCGGCTGGTGCGCCGGGGGGTCGCGGTGACGGTGTACGACCACGAGGGGTGAGGCCGGGCGGCCCGGGGTCCGTCCCTGCCGCCCGGCCGTGGGTCACCTCGTGTGCACGTCGTTCGTCGCCTCGATCTTCTTCCACGACCTCGGCTGCTCGGGAGCCGCCGGCGTCTTCGCCAGGGACGCCGCGTGCGCGGCGGGGGCGGCCGGCTTGACCGGCTGGAACAGCCAGGTGTCGAAGAGGGCCGCGAGCGGCTTGCCGGAGATCTTCTCGGCGTACTTCTGGAAGTCGGCCACGGAGGCGTTGCCGTAGGCGTGCTTCTTCGGCCAGCCCTTCAGGAGGGCGAAGAACGCCTTGTCGCCGATCTCGTTGCGCAGCGCCTGGACGGCGAGCGCGCCCCGGTCGTAGACCGCGATGTCGAACTGGTCGTCCGGACCCGGGTCGCCCGGCGCGACCGTCCAGAACGGGTCGTCGGCGGGGTGCGAGGCGTACACCCAGTCCGCCAGCTCCTGCGCGGTGCCCTCGCCCTCGTGCTCGGACCACAGCCACTGGGCGTAGCGCGCGAAGCCCTCGTTGATCCAGATGTCCTTCCAGCCCTTGAGCGACACGCTGTCGCCGTACCACTGGTGGGCCAGCTCGTGCACGACGACGGACGTGTTGGAGCCGTTGGCGAACTGCCTCGGGCTGTAGTACACCCGGGTCTGGGTCTCCAGCGCGTACCCGGTCGTCGTGTTCGGCACATAGCCGCCGGCCGAGCTGAACGGATACGGCCCGAAATAGCCGCTCAGCCAGTCGACGATCTCCCCGGTGCGCTCGACGCTCGCCCGCGCCGCCCCAGCGTTGTCGCCGAGGTCCCTGCTGTAGGCGTTGAGGACGGGGACGCCGTCCTCCGACGTGCCCGTCGTGATGTCGAACTTCCCGATCGCGAGCGTGGCCAGATACGTGGCCTGCGGCTTGTTCTGGCGCCAGTTGTACCGGGTCCAGCCGAGCTGCGAGCCGGTCGACTGGAGGGTGCCGTTGGAGATCGCCTGCGTGCCGTCCGGCACGGCCACCGACACGTCGTAGGTGGCCTTGTCACTCGGGTGGTCGTTGCTCGGGAACCACCACCAGGCCGCCTCCGGCTCGTCCGCCGCGATCCCGCCGTCCGGGGTGCGGTGCCAGGTGGTGAAGCCGTACGCGCTCTTCGTGGACGGCACCCCGCTGTAGCGGACCACCACCGTGATCGGCGTGTTCTCGGCCAGCGGCTTCTTCGGGGTGACCACCAGTTCGTGCTGACCGGAGGCGGCGAAGGCGGCCGTCGCGCCGTTGACCCGCACCTCGCTGACGTCCAGCAGGAAGTCCAGGTCGAAGCTGGACAGGTCCTGCGTGGTCCGCGCCTCGATCGTCGCCGTGCCCTCCAGCTCGTCCGTGGCCGGCTGGTACTTCAGCCTGAGGTCGTAGTGGGAGACGTCGTATCCGCCGTTGCCGTAGTACGGGTAGTAGGGGTCGCCGATGCCCGGTGCGCCGGGGGAGTGGCTCGCGGCCGATGCCGGGATCGCCAGCAGCAGGGTGGCCGCCGCCAGTGCGCCCGGCGCGATCATTCTGCGGTGCACGTCAGCTCCAAGTCGTAGGGGCACGAGGTTCGTTCGGAGCC
The DNA here is from genome assembly GCF_042896885.1 of Streptomyces sp. NPDC001231. Lineage (NCBI taxonomy): Bacteria > Bacillati > Actinomycetota > Actinomycetes > Kitasatosporales > Streptomycetaceae > Streptomyces > Streptomyces sp. NPDC001231. Next base: position 3,933 of record NZ_JBIAXS010000026.1, on the reverse strand, counting down.
TATTGAGTCCCGGTGGCCGCAGGCGTGTCCATGCCCACTCCCGTCACACGATCGCCATTCGGCCGTCATGGGTGAAACATGCTCAGGGGCCTTTCCCGCCCCAGCCCGCTCAGGCGGCGGGGTACGCCAGCGCGGCCGCCCGACGCGCACAGCCCCAGGCCACGGTGACCCCGGCCCCGCCGTGCCCGTAGTTGTGCACCAGCACCCGCCCGTCCGGCAGTTCCTCGCGTTCCAGCCGTACCGCGTGCCGGGTGGGCCGCAGCCCGACCCGGTGCTCCAGCACCCGCGCTGCGGCGATCTCCGGCCGGAGCGCCGCACACCGCTCGACGATCCGCTCGGCCACCGCCGGATCGGGCGTCAGCGACCAGTCGTCCTCCTCGGCCGTGCCGCCGAGGAGGAGCCGGCCCGGCTGCGGGAAGACGTAGGTGGGGGAATCCGAGGCGGGGTCGACGGACGTCAGCCACGTCGTGATCCCCGGGTTCTCCACGACGACGAGTTGACCGCGCACGGGACGCATCGCGGGATCGGGGACGAGCGCACGGGCGCCGAGGCCGGTGCAGTTCACGACGACCGGGACGTCGACCGCCGCCAGATCCGTCACCACCCGCTCCTCCACGATGCCGCCCGCCGCGGTCAACCGCTCGCGCAGCCACCGCAGATGAGCCGGCATGTCGATCAGCGGAAGCCGCGCCCACAGCGCCGTGCCCGCCGCCCACTCCCCGGCGTGCGCCGGGCGCAGGCCGGGCACCCGCGCCGCCCACGGCCCCAGCGAGTCGAGCCGCGTCCCGCCGTGCACGCCCTCGACCAGGCGTACACCCGTCTCATCGGCACGCCCGGCCAACTCCCCGTACACCGCCAGGGATTCGAGCGACCACTCCCCGACGAGCGACTCCGGCTCGATCCGGTACGGCCACCACAGCGCGCCGGCGACCGCCGACGTCGTCCGCTCGGCCGGCTCACGCGTCCACACCCGCACCCGCCGGCCGCGCTCGGCCAGCACGACGGCCGTCGTCAGCCCGATGACGCCGCCGCCGACCACCACCACCTCGATACCCGGCCCACTGTCCACGCGGCGCACGGTAGCGGAAGGCGCACACCGTGCTCACCTCGCCCCCGGGCCGGGAATACTCACGGCATGCCTGCCGAGTACACGACCTTCGGCCTGGCCCCGGCGACGCGTCCCGGGGAGATCCTCGCCGACGGCGGTCACCAGCTCCACCGGGACTTCGTGGACTTCGTCGTGGACGGACGGCCCCTGCTGTTCCGGCTCGCCGACCTGGACGCGGTCTCCCCGCTCGCCTCCGACGTACCGCCCGCGATCCTCGCCGCCCAGGTGCGCGGCCTGCTGCTGGACAGCGAGGCGCCGCTGCCGGGCGGCCGGTACCTCATCTACGGCTGTCCCGAGTGCGAGGACCTGGCCTGCGGCGCGGTCACCGCCGTCATCGAGAGGGCCGGCGCGGACGAGGCGGACTACCTCTGGCGGGACTTCGCCTGGCAGACGGGCGAACACGCCGACCTGGAACGGGACGGCTACCACGGCATCGGCCCGTTCCGCTTCGCCGGCGCCGAGTACCGCGCGGCACTGGGCGCGCTGCTGGACGGCGGTGACCCCGCGCCCCGCCGCCGGGTGCTGCTCGTCGGGGCCAGGGTCGCCGTCCTCGCCAGACTCGCCGCCGCCCTGCGCGCCATCGGTATCGGCGCCGACATCACCCGCGACGCGCTCCACGTCCATGCCGGCGAACTGCGCCAGTACGGTGCCGTCGCCTTCGGTCCGGCGGTCGGCCCGGCCGAACGCGCCGCCGTCCGGGACACCTTCGAGCGTGCGGGCGCCGACGTGGCCTACGTCGACGGGCCGGCCCCGATCCTGCCGCTCCTGGTCGCCCAGATCGAACAGGCCCTGGACCGCGGTCCCGTGGAGCGGCGCCGGCTGACCCGGCTGGCGGCCGCGGACGGCGCGGCGGACGTCGAGGTCACCTCCGCCTGCCGGGTCCGGCTCGCCGTCCACCGCCTCGACCGGTTCCATCGCAGCCACACCCAGGAGGTCTTCGACGGCGTCCTGGAGCCGGGCCGGCACCGGCTCGCGCTGGACCCCGGGGCGGTGAAGGGCAAGTCCTTCGTGGTGGCGCGGACGGCAGGGGGCGTGCTGGTGGCGGTGGTGGCGCACTGAGCGCGCCGGGGCACGGCCATTAGGATCGGTCCTCTGATGACTGCCACTCTCGTTGCCAAGAACCTCGCCGCCGGGCACGGCGACCGCGCGCTGTTCGCCGGACTGGACCTCGTCGTCGCGCCCGGGGACGTGATCGGGCTGGTCGGCGCCAACGGCGCGGGCAAGTCCACGCTGCTCAGGATGCTCGCCGGACTGAGCACCCCGGAACAGGGCGAGGTCACCCTGTCCCCGCCGGCGGCGAGCGTCGGGCACCTTCCCCAGGAGCCGGAGCGGAGGCCCGGGGAGACCGTACGGGAGTTCCTCGCCCGGCGCACCGGGGTGGCCGAGGCCCAGCGGGTGATGGACGAGGCCACGCAGGCTCTGGTCGAGGGAGCGCCGGGCGCGGACGACGCGTACGCGACCAGCCTGGAGCGGTGGCTCGGCCTCGGCGGCGCCGACCTGGACGAACGCGCCGAGGAGGTCGCCGACTCGCTCGGCCTGGCCGTCGGCCTCGACCAGCCCATGACGTCCCTCTCGGGCGGCCAGGCGGCCCGCGCGGGGCTCGCCTCGCTGCTGCTGTCCCGCTACGACGTCTTCCTGCTCGACGAGCCGACCAACGACCTCGACCTGGCGGGCCTGGAGCGCCTGGAGCGGTTCGTCACCGGGCTGCGCGCCGGAACGGTCGTCGTCAGCCACGACCGCGAGTTCCTCACCCGCACCGTCACCAAGGTCCTCGAACTCGACCTCGCCCAGCGGCAGATCAACCTCTACGGCGGTGGCTACGCGGCCTATCTGGAGGAGCGGGAGGTGGCCCGTCGGCACGCCCGCGAGGACTACGAGGAGTACGCCGACAAGCGGGCCGCCCTCCAGGACCGTGCCCAGACGCAGCGCGCCTGGATGGACAAGGGCGTGAAGAACGCCCGGCGCAAGGCGGGCGGTGACAACGACAAGATCGGCCGCAAGTTCCGCAGCGAGGCCAGCGAGAAGCAGGCCGCGAAGGCCCGCCAGACCCAGCGCATGATCGAGCGCCTGGAGGTCGTCGAGGAGCCCCGCAAGGAGTGGGAGCTGCGCATGGAGATCGCGTCGGCCCCGAGGTCGGGCGCGGTCGTCGCCACGCTCCGGGACGCGGAGGTGCGCCGCGGCGGCTTCGTGCTCGGCCCGGTGTCCCTCCAGATCGACTGGGCGGACCGGGTGGCGGTCACGGGCGCCAACGGCGCGGGCAAGTCGACGCTGCTGGGCGCACTGCTGGGGCGGATCCCGGTGGACTCCGGGCACGCGGCCCTGGGCTCCGGTGTGCTGGTCGGCGAGGTCGACCAGGCCCGCCGCCTCTTCCACGGCCCCGAGGCCCTGCTGGACGCCTTCTGTGCGGCGGTGCCGGACACCGAGCCGGTGGAGGCGCGCACGCTGCTCGCCAAGTTCGGCCTGAAGTCGGACCATGTGACGCGTCCCGCCGCGACGCTCTCCCCGGGCGAGCGCACCCGGGCCGCGCTCGCCCTCCTCCAGGGCAGGGGCGTCAACCTCCTGGTCCTGGACGAGCCCACCAACCACCTGGACCTGCCGGCCATCGAGCAACTGGAATCGGCCCTGGACTCCTACCAGGGCACCCTGCTGCTGGTCACCCACGACCGCCGCATGCTCGACGCCGTACACGTCACCCGCCGGCTGGAGGTCGCCGCGGGCAAAGTGACGGAGCGCTAGTGTCCTGAGTCGTTAATTCGCTGCGTAAGTTGGTGTTTGGTCGGCATGATGGTCGGATGGCGAGGACGGGACGGCCGAAGGCCGAGCTG